>CAMOWA010000041.1 GCA_946628005.1 uncultured Caryophanales bacterium | reverse complement strand
AAATTCCTATCTAATCTTCCGTTTATTCTTTCAAATATTATTCTTTTATTATATACTCTTTTTCTTTTTTTACTATCTCTAACAATTGATGTAAAAACTTACATCAATACAAAATACATTATTTTTAAATTGATATCTAAAAGTTCTTTTTATTTTATCAAACCCTAAATATTTCATCGAAATTAATTTTTCATTTTCATCTACGTATGATACTTCTCCTTTGTATGTAAAAACAATATTTGTATCTTTATATTGTTTCGATAATTCTTCTTTCAATTGATTTCCAATATCTATTACTAGCTTTATTCCTTTATATATCAAATATTTAAATTTTTTTATCATCATATCCTTTATCTACTGATGCAGTATCTATTTTATCTGCATATTTTTCTAGTAACAATTCTATATGATTCTTAAATTTTTCACTTTCTCCCTTTATGTTACAGTATATTCAATTGACAACTCACAATTTAAATCTGTAAGTAAATGATATAATAAGTTATTTTCTTTACTTTTGTTTCACCTGATTTTGATTTTTATAATAATTTTCTTTTGTTGTATAATCTACATCCATATCACATCTACCATCATTCAAGTCACCATCTCTGTTTATTCCTTTTGCCTTTGATAAAAATATTTTTCCGTCTTCTCCTACATTTTTCCAAAATCTTTCAAATTTTCATACATAAAATTTCTTAATTCATAAAAAACATCTTTAAATAGTGGTTCTATATTTTTCAAATTCATAATCATATTTGTATACGCTTTCGGAGGTAGTATTAATTTATTTTTACCAAAATAATAATCATAACGTTGACTTTCGACAATTCCTTTCTTAATTGTTCTATAGTTAGACTATACAGGGTATTCACATCTTCCTTTTTCTCTAATTCCAATAAGTTTATTAACTATTTTTTTATCAGCAACATTATAAATCAATAACTTACATCTTTCTAAATACTTACAATCAAAAAAATATATGGTTGTATTATAAATAGTGTTGGTGAGTGTAAATTCACTACACTATTTTTATTTATAAAAAAGACATAGGTTTGATACAATGTAATTGACGAAAAAACATTGAAAGGAATAAACCTATGTCTATGAATAATTATATATTAAATTTACTAAATATTGAAGATAAAAATATTTTCATTTTACCCAATATTGAAGAAAGAATAATCAAAAATAAAAAATATAAGATTATTGAGAGATTTTTAACTTATAATCCTGATCATTGTCCATGTTGTGGATGTATTAATGAATCTCACAATGACATCATACAATGGGGTTATAGAAAAAATTGTAAAATTAAAATTTCTAAGATTTCTAATTGCTTTTCTTTATTAATACTTCACAAGCAAAGATTTCTTTGTAGAAATTGTAATAAAACTTTTATTGCTGAAACTAGCTTAATTAATAGAAACAAAAATATTTCTAATAATACTGAACTTCAAATAAATCTCGAACTTATGATGAAACAAAGTGAAAAAGATATTTCTGAAAGATTAGACGTCTCTGTTTCTAAAATTGATAGAAAATTAGCTGAAATATCTTCTCATACTGTTTTAAGACATGCATCACTTCCAAAATCTATGAACTGGAATGAATTTAAAGCTACCCGTGATACTAAAGGAAAAATGGCTTTTATTATTACTGATAATGATACTGGAAATTTATTTGATATTCAAGATTCAAGAAAGTCTATTGATTTAAATAAATATTTTAGAAGATATTCTAAAGCCGAAAGAGATAAAGTTAAACATATATCTATTGATTTCTATTCCGGTTATATCTTCTTAGCTAAAAAATTATTTAGAAATGCTGAAATATCAATAGACAGATTCCACATTGTTATACAGGCATATAATGCTTTAAATACAACTAGAGTTAAGCTCTGCTATAAATCTAATCCCAATTATAATAAGCTAAAAGATTACTGGAAATTAATTGTTAAAAATGAAAATGACCTATCTAATTAAAAAAAGTATTCTAAACACTTTAAAAAAGAAATATCACAAAAAGAAATTGTACAATACTTAATCAATACAAATAAAGAATTAAAAGCTACTTATGAATGTTATCAAGGATTAATTAATTCATTAAAAGATAAGGACTTTAATAAATTTAAATCAATTGTATTACACCCTAATATAAATGTTTCTAATAAAATGAAGCAAGCACTAAAACTATATAATGATAATTTAAAATATATAGAAAATTCGTTCAAATACGATATAAATAATGGAATTATAGAAGAAACAAAAAACTTAATCAAATGTCTTAAAAGAATTGCTTTTGGTTATAGAAAATATGATCATTTTATAGCTAGAATTTTTCTAATTAAAGGCATTATAAAAGAGTGATTAAAAATCACTCTCTATAAACAATTCATTTATCAAATTTATTATTCACCAACACTATTTGACAAAGAACCAATATACTTTATTAAAATAAATTGTAAAAATTTACAAAAAAAGCTTATCCATAAATTAAACACTTAGCCTCATGGATAAACCTATTTAGATAACATTGTATTTTATTATGTGGTTTGAAAATGTTGAATAAGTTGATCTTCTGCAACAGCATTTTTAACTGCATCAGAATTGTATTCCTCAGCTACAGAATTAGCTGATGTAATTAGACTACTAATGTTGTTTTTTACACCATCACAGAATTGTCCATCCATACCATTCTCAACAGCATTACTTATAGCTGTATTCATAGACTCTAATTCAGAAACTACACTTTCAATATTACTTGTAAGATTAGTACCAGCAAATCCCGTATAATCAATTGGAACATTAAATGATGAAGCTTGTTCTGACCACTCTCTAGCTAAATCAGATATTTTTTCCAAATCTTGTTTTTCAACAGTATCAGCACCTTGACTTTCAAAAAGTTTATTAGCATTAGTTAAAAACACATTATACCCTTCATCAAAATAGCTATTAAATTGTTCAAAATAATTGTTAAAAGATTCACAAACTGAATCAATAAACTTCGCTGCAGTTGGTGTATTCCAAACACTATCAGTTCCTTCTATAAAATTAGATTGAATATCGCTAAATAATGATGCGCAATTCGAAATAGAACTAACAAAATTACTAAGTTCCTCTCTAACTAAATCCACATCTACATGAATTGTATCTGCCATTTTATTACCTCCTTAAAAACAAATACTTAATGACTAGTTCATCACTCAATCACTAACTAAATTAAATCACACGATTTAAAACAAATCAATATTATATAAAATATTTTACGTAGATTTACACTGCTCTATTTATTTTCAGATTAATAACTAATCAATTTTGAAAAATTAGGATTTCCATCAATGATTACAAAGCCAAAATCATCTTTAACAGATATCTTAGAAAGTTTCGTAGTTGTATTACATGAAATAGCACCTTGTTTAGAAACCCCTGGTCCAAGCCAAACTCCATTATCATTATTACCAATATTTTTTAACCATTTTTCCATAAGAAAAGGTTTAATCTTTTTTGCTATATCAATAATAACTAGGCCTATTCTATTATATAATTTTAATGCATCTGATAATTCCAACAATAACTGATCATCAACACATCTAGAAAACACATCCAAATCATTTATTATAATAAGTCCACTTACTTTTGATTTTTCAGCACTTAGCTTTTTTATATATTCAATAATATTTCTTAAATTATTTTCAATATTACTTTTATAATAATAAATATTTTTTTGACTTAAATTTAAATTAAGATTTTCCACTGAATCAAAAATAAAAATAAACTCATTTTTTATAACAGTTAACATCGAAATAAAAGTTTTAGTAAAATCCAACAATAATTCTGAACTATTAGAGGAAAGAATAAATAAAGATGATAAAATTAAATTTGCATATTGTTCCTCTATATCAGAATTAGAAATACCCAAAAAAACATTTTTTAAATCACTTGTCTTACTAAAATAATCAATTGATATATGATTAGGTAAACTAGGAATAGAAAATTTAGCAATACTATTTTGATACTTTTTAATTATACTATCAACATAATTCTTCTTTAATAACTCCTCATTTTCCTGAAAAATAGTCTCAACTTGAAATTCATGTAAAACAGATGAATCATTTTTTAAAAAACCTCTTCCTTTTGTACTTTTAGGAAAAATGCTTGTTTTTAAACCAAAAACGCCGTAATAATCAAACTTATCTTTTAACTTAAAAGCATAATAGTTTTTAAAATTCTGTAAAAGAGCAGATCTTAAAGAATTTCCATTAGAAGCAGTGATAATAAAAACCATTCCGAATCTTTCTGAATCACGAGTAACATCTGAAATTACACTATAACTAAGTTCATCAAAAGTTGTTTTAAAAACTTCATAATTATTTAAAAACACTATAATAAGAGGTAATTTGTTTTCATTTTTTAAATTATATTGTTTAAATTCTCCACCATAAGGAACTAATAACTTTTTTCGAATATCAATTTCTTCAATTATTTTATCAAAAAGGATATTAACCCTATTTTCTTCAGCAATAGTAACATATCCTCCAAAATGAGGAATACTAGAATATGTTCTAAAACTTTCAGAACCAAAGTCCATCATAACCATATTAACTTCATCAGGTGAATAAGCACTAGAAAAGCCATATATCATAGCATCTAACAACATTTCTTTTTCAATACTATCATTTCCATATATAATTGTATTCCCTTGCTCTAAAGCATTATAAATAACAATTCCCTGTTTTTGTTTTTCAGGAGCATCATATTCCCCAATAACCACTTCAAACTCGCTTTTCTTTTTAATATAATTATATTTTTTTTCAAGATTAGATTTCAAAATAATTTCAGGAATATCTTCTAACCATAATCTTTTTGAATAAATATTTTCTTTTTTACTTAAATCAATAATATATGACATAATTGCAGAAAGTTGTTCCACCTGAGAAGATGAGGAAGTATTATTATTAATATTATTATTTTTTTTAGAAGCTTGTATACTTTTAATAAACTTTCCAGTACAATCAATAAAATTAACGCTTTTATCAACCTCTTTAATAACCTTATCAGACGGGATATACTTAGCACCTGCCCAACCTGATTGACCTAAAGCAAAATACTCATCATAACCAACTTGTAAAAAAAATCTTCCTGCCTCTTTTAAACTTGCGGCATCCGGTCTCTTAAGCATTTCCTTTGAATCAGATGCATCCTGGACTTTCAAGCAAACTCTAAACTTTGTATTAGACCATATTTGATCATTAACAACACCACTTGGCTTTTGAGTAGCTAAAATAAGATGTACCCCCAAAGAACGTCCAATTCTAGCAACACTAATTAAATTATCCATAAAATCAGGTTGTTGACTTTTTAGTTCAGCAAATTCATCACATATAATAAATAAATGTGGCAAAGATTCTGTTAATTTCCCATCATGATAAAAGGATTGATATTTATAAATATCTATTGTACTTTCACCCAACTTGTCTCTTGCCGCATTAAAAATTCTTTGTCTTCTTTTAACCTCACTATTAATACTAGCTAAAGAACGATGCATTTCAGCTTCATCAAGATTAGTTATCGTTCCAGCTAAATGAGGGAGAATTATACCAGAGCTTTTATTTTCAAAAGCATATGCAAGTCCTCCACCCTTATAATCAATTAAAATAAAAGACACGTCATTTGGGCTATAATTCATCGCCATGGATAAAATATATGTAATAATAAATTCACTTTTCCCTGAACCAGTCATTCCAGCAATTAATCCATGTGGACCGTGATATTTTTCGTGCAAATCCAAGTACATTAAATTCCCTTCACTATCAACACCGACCTCTGCTTTTAAACTTTGCGTAGAATCATTTGACTTCCAACGATTAAAAATATTTAATTGCTCTATTTTTCCAACACCTTCCATTTCTAAAAAAGTAATAGATTTAGGAAGAGTACCTTCTAAAACAGATACATTTTGAAATAATATTGGAATATTTGATATTTTCTTAGATACATCAAACATATTAATATCATAAATAATCTCATCAGTAAAAACAGTCTGTTCCTGTTCTTCAAATGAATTCTTTAATAATCTAGACTCATTATTATCTAAAAGAATAAAGTTACTACACTTACTAGGTAATTTACTTAACAATTCATCTAAAATGATTATACTAAACCCAAAATTATCTTCATCTTCAATTATTCTTTTTATAAAATCCAATCGTTTAATTTGAGAATAATCATCAGTAATAATAAGATAATATGGTGGATAATCTTTATAATCAAAATTTTTTATTCCTGCTCTGTTCTGATAATCAGAATTTAAATAATCACATAAGTATTTAGCAGATTCATAATTTGATGAAATAAAACGAATATCTTTTTGGTTACTAAATGAATGATTAAAATATTTAAGATAATCCCATCTTTTAATATTTTTTTCATTTGTAAACAACACAAATTTTATATCTTCATAACTATAAAATGAAACTAACTGTAAAATAACATTATCAATAAATGAATACCTTTTAAGAGAAGGACCCATAATAGCTGTCAAACGATTTTCTAAAAAGGAATATGGAACAGGGACATTCTCAATATACTTATAATCACTAATTAATTTATCAACTCTCTCTTTAACCTCATCATAGTCCGCTTCAAAATCATCACTATTATACGAAATATCAATATCTAACGGAACACTTCCCATTCCAATTCTTACTTGTAAAAAATCATTTTGGTCAATTCTTTTACTCCAAAAAGAAAGTCTTGAAACAATAATATTATTTAAACATTCTTGTAAAGGAATTAAATTTTCAAACAAAATATCTTTTTGAAGAAGTTTTTCATTTTCTATCTCTGTCTTTTTTCTATCCAAATACTCAAAGTACTTATTTTTAATATCATTCTTTTCTTTTTTTTCAACCCTTGCTTGATATTTTTTCATAATTAAAGGCCATAAAAGAGTAGAAGCAAGCATAGAAACAGACATAAAAATATTCAAAAATACCGATGAAAAATCAACAACACCAATTACAATAGAATTTATTACAGAACCAATTCTAGAAACTGACATTAAACTCATAGTTAGCATAGGTCCAACTGTTAAAATTCCTGGTAGGGTTTTATTAATAGTAGTACCAGGAGGAGATGTAAAATTAATTTCTTTAGTTTTAATAATACGTTTAAATCTAGGAGCTTTAGAAAAATATTCTTCATCTGAATATAAATTTTGATCCTTAATTTCTATATTTACAGGGCTATCCTGCCTACTTAAAAAACATTCCATTAAATTAGAAACGTTAACAAAAAAAGTATAATTAAAAATTTTATTAATTAAGAATCTTTTATTAAGAATATAAATTCTTAAACCATATACATTTATATAATCACCATTTTTTAATTTAAAAGTTTCATCTTTTAAAATAATATCATTAACATAAACTCTAATACTATTATTTCTGCTTAAGTATAACTCTTCATTATAATAAAATAATTTTACTGCATCACTTTTTATAAATGGACATAAAAACTTTATATTAAAATTATCACCATTACCAATAGACAAACTAAAATTATTAGATAAATCTTCTAATTCAAATAATGAGAAAGTATTATCAAATCCACATGAAACAAATACAGGATAATATTTAGCATTTCTTTCCAAAACCAAATACATATTAGGCTTTAATTCAACATTATCAACCCTTTTTCCATTATCATAAATATTAACATATCGTGTTGAACGCAAAACCCACTTATTATTAATAGCCTCAATATTCATTAATTTTGAAGATTCATCATTAGTTTCATCGAAAAAATAACAACCAAAAACATCTTTTGGTAATACAAAAGAAAATAATGACTCAGCAGAAAATAAATATATTATCATATTAATTACCCCTTAACCTTTATAATGAATTATATCATATTTTTATAATATATAATTAAATTCTTTTCATTTATCTAAAAAAATAGCCCAATATTCTTCATAGCTCATTCCTTTTTCATGAATTTTTTTAGCAATTTTTTCACCAACATAGCGAAAATGCCATGGTTCATTTCGAAAACCAGTAATAAATTCATATTTTTTAGTAAATCTCCTTATAAAACCATACTTATATGCATTTTCTTCCATCCAAGTATATTCTTTGCTATTTTGAAAAACATTAGCCGTTCTACTACCTATATCGAATGAAAGACCTGTTTGATGCTCAGAAAAACCAGCTTTAGCAACATACTTATCTACATAGCTTTGACCATAAGCATTCTTATAAAAATCTATTAAATCAAGTTGATCTTGATAACTACGATAAGCCGAATTTATAACCAAAGAATACCCCTCGGCCTCGGCAGCCTTACTCATCTTAATAAACGCATCTACTGCAACTTTACTAGCCTGTAAATCATCTTCTGATGCATACTCTTTACTAATAGTGACTAAATCATTTGGAACAAACTTATCTGTTAAACTTCTATGTTTATTAACTAACATATCAGTTGAATATTTTGTAACAATAACAGGATCTTCATAATCATTTTTATCCATATCGAGATTAACAAATAAAACAGTTGTCTCTTCATCCTCACCAGTATCATCAGAATAATGAACATACCTATCATAATTATCTAATTTTGCATAAGAAATACTATAAAATTCTTCTAAATATCGAATTTTTTCCCTTTTAGTAAATCTAGAAACTTCTTCATCATTTCCATGAGAAAAAATAATATTAATATCACTATCATTGTAACCTTTTTCTAACAACTTATTAATATTTTTAATAAAATTTTTATGTGCATAGTAACGAATTTTACGATAATGATCTAGATTTTCTTCTTTATATGAACTACTCTCAAAAGCAGCATTTAAGGATTCATTTTTACCAACTGATAAAACATAATCTTTTTTTAAAGAAAAAAGTATTTCATGACTAGCTTTTTTACTATAACCAATTTTTTTTAAATCATATATTTGTTTTGAATAAAATAAAAATAATCCCAAAAACACACAAAAAATAGAACCAAATATTTGTAATATCTTCTTAAATCTAGGTTTTAATCTAATTTTACTTACCTTTCTCAAGTCCACCACCTTATCATAATAATAACACAACTATTTGTAAAAAACTAGTTTTAATGATATAATTAGACCGCAGAAAAGAAGTGAAAAAAATGAATACTTTTAAATACTCTAATACCAATAAAAGATACCATACTCTTGATTATTTCTATAAAAATAAATTTCACTCAAAAATTAGTAAAATAAGTTTAAATGCAGGTTTCTCTTGTCCAAATATAGATGGAACAGTAGGATATGGAGGATGTATTTATTGCTCAAAGAGTGGCAGTGGTGAATTTGGAGGAAAAATTGAAGACTCTTTAGAAGAACAATTTAATAAAATTAAAAAAGTTATGGATAAAAAATGGAAAGACGCAAAATATATTGCTTACTTTCAAGCAAGAACAAACACTTATGCTAAAACAGAGAAATTAAAAAAAATATATGAAAAAGTACTAACATTTGATAATGTTATCGGAATAAATATCGCAACAAGACCAGATTCAATCTCAGATAATTGTCTAGAATATCTCGAAGAGCTAAATAAAAAAACATTTTTAACAATAGAATTAGGACTTCAAACAATAAATGAAAAAACATCTATTCTAATTAACAGATGCCACACTCTTGAATGTTTTGAAAAGATGGTAAAAAGAATAAGAGAAAAAAATATAAATGTAGTGGTACATATCATAAATGGACTACCATATGAAAATAAAGAAGATATGTTAAATACTATAAAATATCTTAACAATTTAGATATACAAGGAATTAAAATACATATGTTAAGTATAATAAAAGATACTTCATTAGAAAAACTATATAAAAAAGAAAAATTTCATATTCTTACAAAAGAAGAATATATAGACATTGTTATAAATCAATTAGAATTATTAAGACCAGAAATAGTTATACATAGAATTACAGGAGATCCAGATCCAAAAGAATTAATTGAACCTAATTGGTTAATAAAAAAATTTTGTGTATTAAATGACATAGATAAAGAAATGGTAAAAAGAAATACATATCAAGGAGCAAAAATATGACTATAAAAACAACCTACTTCGTTGGAATAAATATCTTATCGTTTCTATTAGCAGGATGGGACAAGTATTCAGCTATAAAACATAATTTTAGAATTAGTGAAAAAAGCTTATTTGGCATATCAATACTTGGAGGAGCTATAGGTCTATATCTTGGAATGATTATATTTCACCACAAAACAAAGAAAAAAAATTTTCAAATAGGAATTCCACTTTGTATTTTATGGAACATTTACCTTTTTTATATAATTTAGTTAACCCTTCATTGGCAGACAACTTTACTGAATATAGATACATAAAAAAGAGCGTTAATTTTAACGTTCTTTTATAATTTCTTAGCCTCAACATCATTAGCCCTGTTTTTCTGAAAAGATTCACTCAAAACCTCTCCTGCTGTAACTAATCCTTGCAAATCACTTGGAATAATAATTTTTGTCGCATTTCCCTTAGCAACACCTACCATAGCCTCGTAACTTTTTAATTTTAGTACAGCCTCATCCATATTAGCATCTTTTAATAATCTAAGTCCTTGCGCAGTAGCTTCTTGAATTTTAATAATCGCTTCCGCTTCTCCTTCTGCAGCCTTAATTTTAGCAGCTTTTTCAGCATCAGCTCTTAAAATAGTACTTTCTTTTTCACCTTCTGCAATAAGAATAGCAGCTTTCTTTTCTCCTTCTGCTTTAAGAATAGCTTCACGTCTTTCACGCTCTGCTCTCATTTGTTTTTCCATAGATTCCTGAATATCTTTAGGTGGCAAAATATTTTTTACCTCAACTCGATTAACTTTAACGCCCCATGGATCGGTAGCCTCATCCAAAATACTACGCATTTTTGTATTAATAACATCACGAGAAGTTAGAGTTTCATCAAGTTCTAGTTCACCAATAATATTACGTAGTGTTGTTGCAGTCAAGTTTTCAATAGCGTTAACTGGGTTTTCTATACCATAAGAATACAATTTTGGATCAGTAATTTGAAAATAAACCACAGTGTCAATCTGCATTGTAACATTATCCTTTGTAATAACAGGCTGAGGAGCAAAATCCTTTACGATTTCCTTTAAACTAACATCATTAGAAACTCTTTCAACAAATGGTAGAATATAGTGAAGTCCAGTCTGCATTGTACGATGATATGCCCCCAATCTTTCTACCACAAATGCGCGCGATTGTGGAATAATTTTTATCCCAGAAGCAACAACTAATACAAGAATAATTAAAATACCTAAACCTAATCCCATTTTATTTTTCCTCCTTTTCAACGACAAGTTTAACACCTTCAATAGATAATATCTTTACTCTTTTTCCAACTTCTATCTCCTCGTTACTATAAGCGGTCCAAACATTTCCAAAAACTTTTACTTCTCCATACTCATTTAAACCAATTTTTTTTGTAACCACACCAATCTTACCAATAACTCGATCAAAATTAGTTGGAGTAATAGAAGTTTTACGAAACTTTCGAACAATAGGCTGTGTAAGAAACAAAGATAATACACTTACAATAACAAAAACAATAGCTTGTATTATTATAGAATCTGTAAACAAACAACTAATAATACTAGCAAGTGCCCCTATAGCAAACCAAATTGTAACTAGATTTACTGTTAAAGCTTCAATTATCAAAAAAACAATAAAAGATATAAACCACTCAAAAGCCATAAACTCACCTCTGATTAAATTATATGTTAAATTAATACATTTTTCAACAAAAAATAAATACATTTTTCTTGTAAGAAAAAAAGATATAGTTTATAATTACATTAAGATAGGAGTGTAAGAATATGGACTTTAACAAAAAAGAAATAAGAATTCTCTCTATAACTCTAACCAGTATTAGTATTATCTTCATCGGAACAGGAATAATAATGAGTTTTCAAAAACCAAAAATCAAAACAACATATTCTTTATCAATAGAAAATAGAAAAATTGCTGAATCCCAAGCAAAAACAAATGAAATTATAATAAAAGATTTAGAAATAGAAATAAATCATCCAATAAGTATGGATGTAAAAGATTATCTTGATGGTATAGAAAATATTAGTAATGATACATTAAAATCTTTAAAATTAGATACATCACTAGTAAACATCAATCAAGCGGGAACATATAAATATACTATAACCTATAAAAAGAAAAAGTATATAGGAACAATTAAAATAAAGGAAAAAGAACTCCCTAATATGACGTTAACACTAAAAGACATATCACTAAAAACAGGAGAATCCCTTTCAAGTAATCCAAGGACATTTATAAAAGAAGAAATAACAGACGATATCTATAATAATATTACATTAGATATATCAAATGTTGATACATCAACACAAGGTGATTATACTTATTACATAATATATAAAGGAATTACTTATCAAGGAAAAGTTGAAGTTAGAACGCCAGGTCCAACAATAATTTCTCCTAAAGATCAATGTCCAAAAGATACAAAAATGGATAATGGTAAATGTACTTGTACAGATTTAAATAAAATCTATGATGATAAAACAAAAACTTGTATAGATAAACCAAAAACTGAAGAAAATACAGACATAAATCAAACCCAAAGTACTAATCAATAAAAAGTAGCTCAAATGAACTACTTTTTTTATTCTCTATATTTATTATTTTCAAAAACAGAATCCTCACAATAATAAACTATTAAAGCTATAAGACCAAATGGAATAAAAATAAAAGAAAGAAATACCTCAGATCTATTTGTATCATGAAGTCTTCTACATTGTAGAGTTAACAAACTAATACCTAATATTATTTGAATTATAATAATTATAATATGAACAATATTTAATGAAATCAAATGATTAATAAGAAACAAAATCATTTCTATACATAAAGATCCTAAAACAGCTAACCAAAAATCATTTTTATTAGTACAACCATTTATTTTTCCTAAATGAAGAATCATTTCTTTTGTAGCATCAACCATTACAATACCTCCTACTTTAAAAGTTTAACATAAAAATAAGATTCAATTAATTATTAAAGAGGAAAAAATGTAAAAGGTGTAAACTTATATAATTATTTTTAAGTAGAAAAATCAGTAAAAGTAATATTAACTCAAATTAATAATTTCTCCATCAACAACATCAATTTTTTCACAATTAGGAACTTTAGATAATCCAGGCATAGTCATAATATCACCTAATAGTACAGTAATAAATCCTGCTCCAGCATATAATCTAATATCTTTAACAGTAACTTCAAATTCATCAACAACACCTACTGCCTTAGGATCATCTGAAAACGAATATTGAGTTTTCGCAACACAAATTGGAAGATTAGACATTCCATTTTTTTCAAAATTTTCTATTTTATCAAGAATATTATCAGCAAAATTTACTTTAGAAGCACCATAAATTTCCTTGCATATTTTCTCAATCTTAGAAATAATACTTTCAGATATATCATATAAAAAATGGAAATTACCCTTCTCAGCATTTAATACTTCCTTCGCTAAAGATATAGCACCCTTACCGCCATTAGCATAAGCATCACTTATTGCAAAACAATATCCTTTATTTTCACAATACTCTTGAAAAAATGCAATTTCTTCATCAGTATCAGTATTAAATCGATTTAAACAAACAATTACAGAAACACCAAATTTTTTCAAATTATCATAATGTTTATCTAAATTCTTAAATCCATCCTTAAGAGCATCCATATTTTTTTGAAAAATATTATCTTTTGAGACTCCCCCATGATATTTTAAAGCTTTAATAGTAGAAACTAAAACCACAGAATCCGGTTCTAAATCACCTACTCTACATTTTATATCAAAAAACTTCTCTGCTCCTAAATCTGCACCAAATCCAGCTTCAGTAACAACATAATCAGCACATGATAAAGCTAATTTACTAGCAACAATACTACTACATCCATGGGCAATATTAGCAAAAGGGCCACCATGAATAATAGCTGGATTATTTTCAAGAGTCTGAACTAAATTTGGTAAAAATGCATCTTTTAAAAGTGCCATTAAACTACCCTCTATTTTTAAATCAGAAACACGAACGTACTCTCCAAGACTATTTACACCAACAACTATATTTGAAAGTCTTTTTCTTAAATCATCTAAAGAACTTGCTAAACAAAATAACGCCATAATCTCACTAGCAGAAGTAATAGAAAATATTTCTTTACGAGATCCTAAATCAACTTCTCTTAAAGCTCGATCATTAACATCTAAACATCTATGAAAATATACTTCTTGAATATCCAAAGAATTTCCAAAATAAATATGATTATCAATTGCAGCACATATCAAATTATTAGCAGAAGTTATAGCATGAAAGTCTCCAGTAAAATGAAGATTAATCTCATCCATAGGAACAACTTGAGAATATCCGCCCCCTGTTGCTCCACCTTTCATTCCAAAAACAGGTCCCATAGATGGCTCTCTTAATGAAACTATAGTTTTTTTACCAAGAAGGGATAACGCATCAGCAAGTCCAATACTAACCGTAGTTTTCCCTTCTCCCATAGGAGTAGGACTTATAGCAGTAACTAAAATAAGCTTACCCTTCTTCTTAGAATTATTGCATTTTATCTTTGCCTTATAATCACCATATAAATATAAATCATTAGAGCATAAATCAATCTTTTTAGCAACCTCAACTATATTTAATTTCTTACATTTTCTAGAAATCTCAATATCTGTCATATTATCCCCTCCATTAAATTATATTATAACACGATATAATAATGAAAAAAAAACAAAAGATAGAAAACTTGTTTTTTTTTACTAAAAAAAGTATTAAAAATTAAAAAATTCACAGAAGAAAAAGAAAAATTTAATAATAATTATTATTAAATATAATAAAAGTATAATTTGTAATAGATAAAATAATTTGTTACTATACCACCATTAAGAAAAAAAAGGAGGGATTTATATAAATAAATTAAAATTTTTCTTAATAATAATTATAGGCTTTTTCATCGGAATAAATGTTAAAGCAGAAACAATTAATTTTTATGAAGCTGAGTATATTGATGGTATATATATGAATAAATATAATCCATCTAATGGAAGAATTGACTTTCAAAAAGCAAGATTCTTCAGAAGAAGAGATAACAATGATTTTGCATATTGTATTGAACCATTCGAATATTTTGATGAATCATACCAACACGAATCAGTAGATATTCCAAATAGTCCATCTGTAGAAAAACTTGATAGAATAAAAAAAATAGCACACTTTGGATATGGATATACAAATCATACAGATGTAAAATGGTACGCAGTAACACAACTAATGATTTGGCAAGCAGCAGATCAAACTGGAGATTATTATTTTACAAATGGATTAAATGGAAATAGGATAAACCCATATCAAAGTGAAATAGATGAAATTAATTATCTAATTAATCAATATGAAATATTACCAAGTATAATAAATCAGAATTATACAATAGTAGAAGGAAAAGAACTAATACTAGAAGATACAAATAATGTAATTCAAAAGTTTCAAACTAATGATAAAATAGAAAGATTAGATAACAAAATAATTATAAAAAACCTAAATGAAGGAGAATACCAATATAATTTATTTAAAAACGATAATATATATAATAAACCATTAATATTTTATCAATCTAATAATAGTCAAAATCTAATACAAACAGGAGATTTAGAAACAAAAACAGTATCTTTTAAAGTAAATGTAATAAAAACAACAGTAGAAATAACAAAAATAGATAAAACAACACAAGAAATAACACCTCAAGGAGATGCAGAACTAGATGGAGCACTATTTAACTTATATAATAATAAAAATGAAATAATAAATGAATACAAAATAGAAAACAATCAAATAATAATTAATAATATAGATTTTGGAAAATATTATATTAAAGAAACTATCCCAGGAAAAGGATATCTACTAAATCCTGAAAAGTATTACTTTGAAATATCAAAAGAGAGTCCTAGAGCTAATATAATAGTTGAAAATAAAGTTATAGAAAAAACAATAACAATAGATAAAAAATATGGAGAAGAAAATAATCTTCAACCTGAAAAGAATATACAGTTTAATATAATAGATAAAAATAATGAAATAATAAAAACAATAGAAACAAACGAAGAAGGAAAAGCATCAATAACATTACCATATGGTTCTTATAGAATAAGTCAAATAAATACAACAACAGGTTATAAAAAAATAGAAGATTTTTATATCAACATAGAAGATGAAGAAATTGAAACAATAGAATTAAATGACATGATAATACCAATTCCTAATACACATACAGAGACAAATCAAAGTATAATTTATATTATCATTAAATTATTATTCTTAATTATATGAAAAAAATATTTATAGTACTCTTTCTATTTTTCTTATTGTTTTTTAATAAAAGTAGTGAAATAAATCAAATAGTAAAAAAAGATAAAGAAAAAATAGGTGAGTTAATAATTAATAAAATAAATTTAAAACAAGATTTATATAAAATAGAAAGTAAAAAAAACAATATCGAAGAAAATGTAACGATAATGAAAGAGTCAAATTATCCAGATATAGCAAATGGAATTCTAATCTTAGCAGCACATTCAGGCACTGGAAAAATAGCCTATTTTGAAGAACTAGATAATTTAGAACTAAAAGATAATATAATAATAAAATATAATAATAGAAAATATATCTATCAAATAACAAAAATATGGGAGCAAGAAAAGAATGGTTATATAAAAATAAAAAAAGAAAATAAGAAACAACTAATACTAACAACTTGTAGTCCAAAGAAAAAAAATACTCAGTTAATAATTAATTGCATAGAAAAAGAGTTTAATTAAACTCTTTTTCTTTTATTACATCAAAAGTTCTCTGTAAAACAAAATCATTATCATAAGATGGATTTTCATAATAATTTGAATCTTGAACAACAACTAAGTCAGGATTTACTCCAACTCCATTAAGCCAATTACCATTAGAAGTCAACCATTTTTGAGTAGTGTATTTAATACTTTTCCCATTTGATATTTTAGTTGTCTTTTGAACAGTACCTTTTCCATAGGAAGTTTCACCAACAATATATGAATTATTATAATTTTCCATAAAACATGAAGCAAGAATCTCACTAGCAGAAGCACTACTATGATTAATTAAAATATACACCGGATAATCACGATTATCATTATTCATAGAATATACGTTCTTATTTTTTCCCTTAGATTCCGTCTGATATAAAACAACATTTTTTTTAAAAAACAAGCTTAATATTTGTCTAGTTTGCAATAAATGTCCACCTAAATTATCACGAACATCAATTATTAGTGAAGTAATACCTTCCTTTTCTAATTCATTTAAAGCATTAGAAAATTGATTAAATGAATAAGAGGAAAAAGAAGATAGTTTTATATAACCAACATTTTTATCATTTATAGAAAAAACACTAGTATTAACAACATTTTCTTCAATATTAGCTCTCTTTAAATGATAAGTTTTTTCCTTCTCATTTCTCATAATGGTAACATCTATTTTTGAATTTACTTTTCCATGAAAAGAATTTAAAAAATCTTCATTAGATAAATCCAATACATTTTTATCATTAACTCGAAGTAAAATATCATCTGCTTTAATTCCTGCTTTATCAGCTGGAGAATTAGGGAACACCTCTACAACAACATAATGTTCATCAACAAAAGCAACACTCATACCTATACCAACATAGGAACCATTGACTGATTCAGAAAAAGAATTGCTATGAGAAGAATCCATATAACTAGAGTATTCATCCCCAAGAGATTCAACCATTCCTTTAATTGCACCATCTTTAAGTTTTTCTTCATCAACTTTATCATAATAATTACGTTTAATATCACCATAAGTATTAATAATTTCAGAAAGATTGGAATTATATGATGTAACAGAATCACGACTAACAACCAATAAATATCCAATTACAATCCCAAAAAATATTGAAAGCATAATTATTCCAATAACTTCATATATAGAGAATCTTGCTTTTTCACATTCATTATCATCTTCATCAAACAAAGTATCGTGAATATAATGAAATATTTTCTTTAACTTATAAGAAAAACTATTTTTCTTATTTTTTTTCTTTTTATCATTTTTCTTAACCTCTCTCATATACTACACTCCCTATCTTAAATACTATCATAAGATAATTAATCATTCAAGAAAAAAAGTATTACTGAATAATACTTTTGATACTTTCCTCACCTTCATAATAATCTTGAACTATATGATTATTAACTCTAATTA
>CAMOWA010000040.1 GCA_946628005.1 uncultured Caryophanales bacterium | reverse complement strand
AATTCAAAAAAATAAAAATCTTTTTATTTCCTTAAATCTATTTATATTAGACTTTTTATTATAAAATCCTCATCCCATTATTCTATCAACTTCAAGTACTTTCATAATATTTTACTCCTTCATTCATAAGCAATTTTATCAAATTAATCATATCATTTTTTTATTATAAATCAAACGATTATTTCTATACCAAATGAATAATTAGTAAATTTTAATATAATAAATACTTCTCATAACATAATTACACTATATTATAATTCTTTTCTTTTTATTTTAATAATTTTACCTTTCTCTAAATCATCATAGAAACTGTTTAATCCTACTTTTATTAATCCATTATCCATTCCATATTTCAAAAGTATTAAAAAATCCCCTAATTCATCATAATTTTTATATAAATTTACATCAATTTCTTCTAATAAATATATAGGAATATAAGCATTAGACAAATTACAATATTTTTCTTTCTCATAATTACAAACAATCAAAGAAGTAAAGAAATATAACTCATTTGAAGTCATTCTTCCAAGATAACCATCATAATTACAAAAAATTATTGCATCACACTTTTTTAATGTTTTATAAAGAAAACTCATCTCTGCTCTATCAAAATCTTTATTACTATCACCAGTTCTTCTATCACTATCAAAAAAACCATAATTATCTAAAGACATATCACCTTCTGGTGGATATAAAACATCTATACCTTTTTCTAGCAACTCCGTTTTTAGCATTTTAATTTTTTCAAAGTATGGTCCTCTATATTTACCAGCAAGAGTAACCATTAACTTTTTTTCATTAGATTTTTTATCCATTCTATCACCAATAAAAAAATTTAACACTATTATACATATTAAATAAAATTTTTTCTACTATTTCATGTAATAAAAAAACAGATTTAATTGATCTGTTCTTCTACTTTTGAATTACTCGATAAAAAAGTATTTTTTTCAGCAAAGAAGAGATATCCTTAAAAACTCTTTATCATTTCTTTAATATGCCTACTCTAATCAACGCATCTTCTAAATATTCTCCTGGCTTTATAATTATCTTTTCATTTGGTTGTTTCAGAAATTTCTCATAATCCAAGTCAATTTTTGTTTCAACTCTTTTTACAAATTCTTCATTTGCTCCTCTATCTCTTGCTCTTTGCATATAATCTTCTTTACATGAAGGTTCCGGATACGCCATAATAAAATCTATTCCATAACTTCTCATTTCTTCAAATGGCATACAAGGTGCAATCAAAATAACATCATATTGCCCCTTTTTTTATTCTTCAAGAATAGCATCATAATAATTCTTAGGCCATTCAGGATTTATAGCTCTAACAGTAGACTTTAAACTTTCTTTATTTTTTACAGCCTTTTGCTCTTCAGTAAGAATATATTTATAATCTCCACTTGGAAGTTCTGTAACATTATCATATTTATTTGTCATATATGTCTTCCCTGCACAAATCCATGCACTAATTATGATTGGTCTTTTTTTTAATATTTGATTGTTCATAATTAATCTTCTTCTCTATTGGACTAACAACATTACCATAGAATAATTTTTATTCAATTTCTATCATATAAAAAATCTCCTATATAAAAATTATACCAAATAGTTAAAGCATTAATCAATTATTATATGCTATAAAGAAAAAAGCAGAACTATTCTGCTTCATCTTGTTTCCTACTAGAAAGAAAAGTAATCTTTTCACAAATAATATCCGTACAATATTCTTTTTTATCATCTTTTTCTACTACTCTTGATTGAACTCTCCCTTTTACTCCTACAATATCTCCTTTACTACAATATTCACTAGTATTTTCAGCCACTGCATCAAAAGCAATACAATCTACAAAATCTGTATCATAAGAACCCTCACTATTTTTAAAACTTCTAGGTATTGCTAAAGATATAGTAGCAACTTTAACCCCCTTTTCACTTCGATTAACAGAAATATCTCTTGTTAATCGACCAACTAAAATTATTTGATTTAGCATATTTCACCTCCCTTCTGGGAAGTATATTAAATCAAATAAAAAAAACAAGCAAATCACACTTTTAGTAAATTAAAGAAATAATAGATAGTAAAATAAAATTTCTTATTATAAGAAAAATTATATTCAATAAAAAAAAGAAGTAAAAAAACAACTTCTTATAAATTTCTCTTTATTAGTTGATTCAACTCAACAGCATATTCCATTGGTAACTCTTCCCGAAATTTTTCAATAAAACCAAGAATAATTAAATCCATAGCTCTTTCTCTAGATATACCACGACTCATCATATAAAATAAATTATCTTCACTAATCTTAGAAACAGAAGCTTCATGCTCAATAGAACTAGTTTGATTATCACAAGTATTAACAGGAATAGTATCACTTTTTGATAATTCATCTAATATTAAAGTATCACACTTAACAGATGCTTCACTATCATTTGCACTTGACAAAATAGCAGTTTTTCCACGATATGTAGCATTACCACCATTTCTTGCTATACTCTTAGAAATAATATTACTTGTAGTATGTTTACCAAGATGAATCATACGAGCACCAGTATCTTGAACTTGTCCTTTTCCAGCAACACTAATCGTAATACAAGTCCCTTTTGAGTAATTTCCCTTTAAAATACAAGCTGGATATTTCATAGTTACCTTACTGCCAATATTTCCATCAATCCATTCCATTGTACCAGCTTCATCTACTAAAGCCCTTTTTGTAACTAAATTATAAACATTATTAGCCCAATTCTGTACAGTTGAATAGCGACATTTGCTATTCTTACCAACATAAATTTCTACAACAGCTGCATGTAAACTACTTTCACTATAAGTAGGAGCAGTACATCCTTCGATATAATGTAAATCACTGTTATCGTCTACAATAATTAAAGTTCTCTCAAATTGCCCCATATTTTTACTATTAATACGAAAATAACTTTGTAATGGTCTATCTAATTTAGTATTTGGAGGTACATAAATAAAACTCCCCCCAGAAAATACTGCACCATTTAAAGCAGCAAATTTATTGTCAGCATTTGAAACAATTTTTCCAAAGTACTTTTTTACAAGTTCAGGATACTGCTTCATTGCATTCTCAATTGAAGTAAAAATCACTTTTTTCTCAGTTATTTCTTTTAGCATAGAGTGATAGATAACTTCACTTTCATATTGAACACCCATTCCACCCATATGAGTCTCTGATTCTATAACTCCAACTGAGTCTAACTCATCAACAATGGGCTTTAAAACATTGTTCCAATCATCTTGAATCATTCTATCTTTTTCATTATTCTTATAATAAATAATTTTAGAAAAATCCAAATCAATATCAGGTCCAAAATTAGGCATCTCTAATTTTTCAAAATTTTTATAACTTTTTTCTCTATACCTACGAACCCAATCATCTTCATTTTTGATAGAAGAAATGGTCTTTACTTTTTCTAAATCGATTCCAATAACTTCCATCCTTTCACCTCTATTTCTTTTTTTGAGCCCCTCTACTATCTTCAACATTTATACTATTCATAAAATTACAATAATTTTCCTCATCCATTTTTTGAAATAAACGATACTTTTGTAAACTAAATGAATCATTTTTTAATTCTCCAGCTTCCATTAACTTAATTCTTTTATTTATAACGTCAATCCTATCAAAAAAATAAAGTTTTGGTGAATTAAGCATAAATTGCTCAATATCATAAATTGTTTCAAATTTATTTTTAAAGTTTTCTTGTTGTACTACATAAGAATACCCATTTAGAATTTCTCCTTGAACAATTGATAAATATACACCATTTGAATCTCCATTATTATTATACTTTGAGTAAGCGGGCTTATAAACTGGATAATCTAATTCAGGATGAAATAAGTTTACATATCGTTCTCCATTTTTTTGAAGAAAAGTATAAACATCTACATCAGTATTAAATTCCCCTTTATCCTTATCTAAATAACGTATTTTAGCAAGATAAATATTTGATTTATCATAATTCATAAAAAATCCTCCCTATCCCCTAATTCAATTTATCTAACATTTTTTCAACCGCAACACTTGGTAATAATGCACAATTTATTCGATTAGGTTGCTTACTAATTTCATCATAGACTATAAGTTCTCCTAATAATTTTTCATCATATTCTTTTTCTTGAATCATATTCTTATAATTGTTTAAAATATCTTTAGCTTCAGCTACTGTTTTTCCTATTAATCTTTGAATCATTATAGAGCTTGCTGAAGTACTTATAGCACATGCTTCTCCATCAAAACGAATATCTTTAATAACATCATCTTCAACCTTCATCATAAAATCTAAATTATCAATACAGCTTTCACTATTGGTATTAACCTTTAAGTAACTTTCATCCTCAACTAATCCTCTATTTAAAGGTTCTTGATAATTTTCTAATATTATATCTCTTCTTAAATTACTATCCATTAACCCTCCTATAAAACTACTTTAAATATATCTTTACTGTTCGATAATACCTCTACTAATCTATCTATTTCATCAAAAGTATTATAAAAATATAAACTAACTCGAACTGTATTTTTAACTTTAATTTCATCTTTTAACATCTTTGCACAATGATTACCAGAACGAACACAAATATTATAATGATTTAAATAAATAGAACTATCTTGAGCAAAAACCCCATCAATATTAAAAGAAATTATACCGCTATCAGTATTTTCGTTATACAAAATAATATTAGGAATATCCTTTAATTTTGAAACTAAATATTTTTTTAATTTCTTCTCATATTCATTAATATTATTCATACCAATTTTATCTAAGTATTTAATTGCTTCTCCAAGACCAATAACTTCCGCTATAGGAGGAGTACCCGCTTCAAACTTAACAGGAACATCCTTTAATTCATAAGAAAAGTCATCTTCAAAAAAAGAGTTCATCCCTCCACCATAAAAAACAGGATCCATATCTTTTAACAACTCATACTTACCAACTAATATTCCTACACCAGTAGGCCCACACATTTTATGACCAGAAAAACTTAAAAAATCTATATTACTATTTTTAAAATCCACTTTCATATGAGGAACACTTTGAGCTCCATCAACATTAAAAATAATACTATGTTCTTTACAATAATTACCTATAGAAGAAATATCTCTAACATCTCCAAGTACATTACTTACATGAGCTAAACTAATTACTTTTGTTTTAGAAGTAACACATTTTTTTATATTATCTAACGTAAGTTCATAATTTTCATTTAAAGGAACAAACTGAATACATATTCCAATTTCTTCTTGTAAACGAATCCAAGGCAAGATATTAGAGGCATGTTCCCCTTTATTAAGTAAAACCACATCTCCTTTATGTAAATGTTTTTTCATATAACCAAAAACAACTAAATTCAAGGACATAGTAGCACCACTAGTATAAATAACTTCTCTACTATCACAATTAATAAAAGTAGCAACAATATCTCGTACCTTATCATATTCCATATTAGTCTTTAATGCAGCATCATAGTCTCCTCTGTGAATATTAGAAGTATGTTCCAAATAATACTTATTCATACAATCTATAACTTGCTTAGGTTTTAAAGTAGTTGCTCCATTATCAAAATAAATAAGATTACTATTAAGCATTGGAAAATCTTCACGATTCATTTTATATCCTCCTATATTTTATTAATTTCTTTTGTAAATTCCTCAATTTTAGAAGCATCTAAGCTATCACTATTAAGTAAAAAACCATTCAATAATAAACGATAAGAGTCTTTCCTTGTTAAACCACGACTCATCATGTAAAATAATTTTTCTTCACTAAATCTTCCAATATACGCACTATGATTACTATCTACATCATAATTATCAATTATTAAAATTGGACAAATAGTACTTTTACCAGATTTTAAATTTATTATCTGATTTTCTTGATTACAAATACAATTAGAAAATTCTTTATTTACAATTCCCTCTACATTATAATCTAATCTATTTTTTAAAACATTAACTCCATGTATAAATAACTCACTATGAGTAGATTGATTTAAATGATGAACTTGAATAGAAAAAGAATTATCATCATAATTAATATTATTATAATAATAATACAATTTAATACCCTCATTAATTATATTAATATTCACATTAATAGTACTATTAATAGAAAAATGATAAATTATAGTATCACTTGTAATATCATATTGATAATCTTTTTTAGAATTGGAATCTACTACATACAATATTTTATTCAAATGAATCATCTCCAGATAGGTTATTAATACTAGAATAACCATTTTTTTCTACATCAAATGCTAAATTTATATCTCCTGTATGTTGTATAAATCCATCCTTTAATATATGAACATAATCAGGTTTTAAGTATTCTAATATTCTTGGATAATGCGTAATAATTAACAATGAGGCATCTTTATTATCATCCATATATTTTCTTATATTTTCACAAACAATACGTAAACTATCTACATCAAGACCAGAATCTAATTCATCTAAAATAATATACTTAGGTTTTAAAAATTTCATTTGTAAGATTTCATTTTTCTTTTTTTCTCCACCACTAAAACCTTGATTTAAAGAACGATGCATCATACTAGAATCTAAACAAACATCACTCATAGCTTGTTCCATATCCTGTATAAACGAATACAAATTTGTTTTACTACCAGTAATAGAACTTCTAGCAGTTCTTAAAAACTCACTATTACTAACACCATCAATAGATATTGGATCTTGCATGCATAAAAATAATCCTTTTTTAGCACGCAAATCAACATCTAAATTTAAAATACTTTCCCCATCGATTAAAATATCGCCATCTAAAACTTTATACTTATAATGACCCATTATAACTTTTGCCAAAGTACTTTTTCCAGTACCATTAGGTCCCATAATAACATGAGTCTCACCCTCTTTTATAGTTAATGAAAAATTATTCAAAATAGAAACATCACTATCCACAACAGAACAGCAAAGATTTTTAATCTCTAACATATTATTATCACATCTCTTTCAAAATCACTACTATTCTATCATATTTACAATAAAAAACCAATAAATAGAAAAAGAAAAAACTTAATTATTATTAAGTTTTCATCAGAGTATGAATAGTTATGCTGCATAACTATAGTCATCATCATTAAAACGATATGAATCATCATTTAAGAATTCTTTAGCATCTTTTAAAACTTTATCCAACTCTGCCCTCTGTGAATTATAATTTTTTAATTCTTTTTGATAACTATTTATTCGGTTTACCATTTCTTGATTTTTACCATCTAACTCTTGCAAACGATCCATAAGAGATGTAATTTTAACTTCTTGCTTCTTAATTCTTTCTTCTTGCATTTCTATTTTTTGTTCCATCATACCATTTTTACGCAATATATCATTTTTTGAATCAGTTACTTTTTTCAAATTACTTTTTAAATTTTGATTTGATTGCAATAATTTTTTATTTGTTAGTAATACATCCTTATGTTTTTCCATTAATCTACTAATAAAGCTAGCAACATCTCCAATATTATTATTAATAGAATTATCAAAAGTACGATCATAAGAAATATCTTGAATAGATTCATTTTCATCATAATAATTAGAATCAAATGAATCATTACTATCAACCATAATATCTACATCATTATCTTCCGTAGAATCAAACAACTCACTACCAAAAGAATCAGAATTTTCAGTAATATTATCATTAGTTACCGAATTATCTACATCTTTTTTTTCTTCTTCAACTGGAAACTGAAAAGTTGCATCTTCATCTGATTGATTATTAATAGTATCAGTTCCAATAGACACTTCATCTTTTTTTTCTAAAGAATCAAATAAAGGTTCTTCATCTAGAGATTGAACATCTTCTTTTTCAATATTATCAACATCTATATTCTGTTTAGGAGCAACATCAATTTCAGCACTTTTTTCTTCTAGAGAAGGAACTATAGAATCAGTTTCATCTATTGAATCATTTGCACTATCATCATTAATACTCGAATTATCACCAGAATCATTGCTTTCTTCATGAGAAGATATATCACCCTCATCTACTTGTGAAGAATCTTCATCAACAATTGGGGCTAAATCAGAATTATTATCTAAAGCACTTTCTACAACATTCTTAGAAATAACAGCCTCTTCAACATTAATAGAAGAGTCAGTGGCATTTTCGTCAATTGGGAACAAAGAAGTCTCAATAATTTCACTATCAGGAGTATTCAAGCTAAAAAATAATTTACCTTTAGAAAATCCAATAAAACTATAATAGCCATCTCCAGCTAAATTACGTCCATTAATATCATAAACGGTAGCCTCAAGGAATTGATTATGAAATAAAAATATTCCATCACTTCCCATTCTACTTTTCATTTTATCTTTTATCTGAGCCTGATTAGAAACTAATTTAGTTGCCAAGGTAGGATCATTTTTTGATTTATTTGCTTCAACAACACAAGGCGTAACTGGATCAGCTAACTTAGCAAGTAAAATTTCAGGATTTTCATCATTAATAGGAACAATTTCGCGATGAGTAAACGCTACTACTTCTTCCCCTTTTTCTCCTAGAATACCTATATGACTTTTAGGAGCATCTGCATCAACAGCCTCTAATAAAACTGTAGTAGCTAACCGAGAACCATTGGAATATTTCTTTTCATCTTTTGAATCTAAAAAATAATATATTTTTTTATCATCTGTAATTGCATACATACATTCTATATCATTTCTTCCCTTGTATTCTACAATCCCACGCTGTATTTTCATAAAAACACCACCAATTTATTCTATTCTAATCTATTAAACATTCTAACATACTTTAATAAAAAGAACAATTATTTTTTTATGAAAAAAATTATTTTTAAAGAATACTAGAATTTAATATAAAAATATTATAAAATATCATTAAAAAGGTGAAAGTATGAATAAACAAACAAAATTAGTATTAGAAAGATCTATTTTTTTTACATTTGTATTTGTGTGTTTTGGATTAATTATAATAAATGAAAAACAAGACCTATTTATAACAAAAAGAGTAGAAAAAAAATTAAATGATTATATTGAAAAAAAATATAATAAATTAAATCTAGAAAAATCCCCAATTAAATATAAAAATACAACATTTACTATCAAGTTATCATCAAAAGATAATATAAATTATTTTTTTTATGTAAAATACTCAAGCAAAAAAATAACTGATACTTATAAAGAGGACTATGTAAAAGGAAAAAGTTTTTTAAAATATATTGAAAAAAAACTAAATAAAGAAATAACTAAAAATACATCTACTCAATGTAAAATATCAATAAATACATCTTTTGATAAAATGAGAGATATTATCAAAGAAAGACTTTTAAATGAAGAGGATTTGATACATTTAAAAATATATACTATTGAAAAAGATTTAATGATAGAAAATTGGAATAGTACAGAAATATCAAATACTATTAACAACTTAATTTATAAATTTAATGAAAAAAATATTACCCCAAAAAGTTTTCAAATAAGATTAACTAACAAAGAAGATATTACTGAATCAATAATCATCAAAAATATAAAAAATAATTTTATATCTATTCAAAATAATGAACAAATAATAAAAGATATTTTAAAAGACAATAATACAAGTCTCTTAAAACAATACGAAATAACATATGAAAAAGATTCCTAAAAAAGGAATCTTTTTAAGAACTAAATATAACTTCCAAGTATAATAATTAAAAGAATAAATAAGACAAGTACAATAGCACCAGCAGAAGTAGAATTATTTGAAGAATTACAATTACTCATAATCTTTCCTCCTTTATAATTGTTCTCAAAATATTGTATGGTCAAATTTTAAAATGGTTCATAATATTGACATATTAAAAAAAGAATAAAATAAAAAATATAAAGAATATAATAATTAAAATAATTTCTTTTTTATCATTAAATAATAACCATATTTTATTGCATGAATTGTTTTTTTTTGTTATTATTTATGTTGACAAGGAGGAATAAATATGAAAAGAAAAACAATTATAGGTCTAATTACTATTTTATCTCTTACTGTATTAACTGGATGCGGAAAAGAAATAGAAGTTAAAAATGGTTCCAAAGTAGCCGTAAGTTTAGGAAAAAATAAATTCACAGCAACAGAGTACTATGAAAAAATTAAAGAAAATAATATTTCTACATTAATTGATATGATTGATCATTCACTTCTAGATAATAAATATAAAACAGATTCAAAAGAAACCGAATCAATTGATAAGCAAATAAATCAAATAAAATCTTATTATGGTCAAGATGAAAATACATACAAATCAGTATTACAACAATACTTTGGAGTAGACTCAGAAGAAGACCTTAGAGATAAACTAAGTTTGGAATATAAAAGAAACTTAGCAGTTGAAGATTATGTAAAAAAGAACATTAAAGATGATGAAATAAAAAAATACTATGATGAAAAAACTACAGGAGAAATGAGTGCAAGTCATATTTTAATTTCAATTGACGCTAAAGAAAATGCAACAGAAGATGAAAAAAATGAAGCAGATAAAAAAGCTAAAGAAACAGCAGAAAAAGTAATAAAAGAATTAGACAAAGGAAAAAAATTTGCATCTCTTGCAAAAAAATATTCAACAGATAAATCTACAGCAACTAATGGCGGAGATTTAGGATATTTTGAACTAGATAGTATGACTGAAGAATTTGCTAAAGCTGTAAAAGAATTAAAAGTAAATGAATACACAAAAGAACCAGTTAAAACAGAATATGGATATCATATCATTTTAAAAACAGGAGAAAAAGATAAACCAAAGCTTAATAAAGTAAAAGATGATATTAAAGAAAAAATAAAAGAAGAAAAATTAAAAGATAATAATGCTTTATATTATGAATCACTAAAAGCATTTAGAGAAGATAAAAAAATATCATGGAATGATGATATACTAAAAAAAGCCTACGATGAATATATGACAAAATTAATTGACAATGCAAAAAGCAATTAGAAAAAGAAGAGACTACTCTTCTTTTTCATTATATACCAAACCTTTTAAATATAACTTCTCCCTAATAATTCTATCTAATTTATCTCCTTCATATTTTCTACTATATTTACGATATAGTTTATTATATTCTTTTTTAGCAATCTCTTGATTACTAGAAAAAGAATATTTATCTATTAAAGAACTAAAAACATAGTAATCATATCCCAATAATTTTAAATCTTGAACAATTTTTTGCTTTAGAGCATAGCCTCCTCTACTATGATTTTCATTAATCTTCTTTTGAATAATTTTCTTAATTCTTTCTTTTTGTTCCTCCACAGAAAAAACATCTATTTCACTCTCAATAATATCACTAGAGATTTTTTTATCATTTAATTCTTGTTTTATTTTTAAAGGCCCTTTTAAAGAAGTAATCATTTGTTGATGGATATAACTTCTCGCAAAAGCTAAATCATTCAAATATCCTTGTTCAACAAGCTTATTGATAATATCTTCCACCAAGGATAACGGATACTCTTTACGAAGTAAATATATTTTTAAATCTTCAGCACTAAAAGCCTTTCTATTTAATTGCTTTAATGCACAATAATAAACATCCCATTTTTGATTTTCTTTTTCTATTGTAAGAATAGAATCTAAATCAATATATTTCTTCAATAATAATTCATACTTTAAAATTACTTCTTCATATAACGTTAAAATTTGACCATTTTCCAAATAAATCTTATAGGAACCATTATTCTGCTTCTTATATTTTATTATATTCATAAAACACATCCCTTTAACTCAATATATAACACACCATTTTATCTGTCAACTTTCTCTCAAAAAGAAAAAGAAGGTAAATTAATCTTCTTTTTTCTTAATCTCAAGAAGTCCTTCAGAAACTTCCTCGAGAGCCCTCCCAATATTCTTTTTACTTTTGTACTCGGATTCAGGCATTTGCAAAAATCCATCCCTTGTAATTTGTTTACTTCTTCTTGCTGCGATATGAACTAATTCATATTTAGAATCAACAATATTCAATAGCTTATCTATAGACGGATAGATCATAATATCACACTCCCTATTATTAGGATAAACATATAATTGTAAAATATCAAGTAAACTGACAAAATTAGACATTAATTATTTACAGACGATTTACAAATTACTAAATAGAGTGTTTTTTAAAAGGAACCTTCTAACTATATAATATAAGAAAAAACAGCATGAATTGCTTCACACTGTTTAAATTATCGAAATTGACAACAAGAACCACATTGAACATTACTACAAACATTTTCTTCAGAACAAGTATATGCTGGTCGATAAGTATGTTTATATACATGATGATTAATAATACGAGTATGAATAGGACAAACATGTGGAACTTCATGAACAAAAGTCCTATTAATAATTCTTTCCTGTACGCCTTCATTCATTGGTTGTTGAAAACTAGTTTGATTCATCATTCCATTATTTGGCATCATAGTAACATCAACATCCATATCATTCTGAATAGTATTATTATTTCCTGTAATACTAGAATCAACATTAACATCTTGATAAAAACTATTATTATACATATCAATACCTCCTAAAGTATTGTATGATAAAACAAACATTTATGAAACAAAAAAAGATATAAGTAATATCTTAACTAGTTTATGTTACACTTATATCCTTGTTCCTCAAGACCTTTTTTTGTAGCTTTCGGAGTACTCATCTTAGATAGAACATTTTTAGTAATTTTATCAACATCTAAAGTAGCAGAAACATGCAAATTTTTATCTTTTCTTTCATGCTTACAATTAGTAAAAGCATTTTTATACTCACTCATTGAATTTTTGACAAGAGAACACCAATCTTGTTTATCAACATACGATAAAGATTCTTCTGGATAACTAGTTAAATCCATATCATAAGAAAAATCCATAGAACTAATAGTATTTCCATCAAATCCAACATTAAAAACAATATCAACCCCATTTGTAGATTGAGTACATTTTAATGTAGACTTTTTTCCACACCCACTAATAAAAAAAGATAAAATCATAACAGCAAAAACAAATATAAACCTTCTTTTCATCAAAATACCTCCTATAAGGACATAATATCACTTATATAATTAAAAAACAATATTTAAAAAGGTAATTTAAAATTTCCATTTGAAACTTGCTTCATCATTTTTTTCATTTGGTCAAATTGTTGCAGTAATTGATTAACTTCCTGAACAGAAGAACCACTTCCCTTAGCAATTCTAGTCTTCCTACTTGCCTTTATAATGGATGGGTTTCTTCTCTCTTTTGGAGTCATAGATAAAACAATTGCTTCAATATGAGCCATTTGTTTAGGATCCACCTTAATATTAGTTAATCCCATCTTTTTTGCTCCAGGTAACAATTTAATTAAATTTTCAATAGGTCCTAATTTTTTCATTTGTTTCATAGTAGATAGGAAATCTTCTAAATCAAACTTTCCCTCTTGCATACGTTTAGCTGTTTTTTCTGCCTCTTTCTCATCAATAGACTCAGTAGCTTTTTCAACTAATGAAATAATATCTCCCATTCCAAGAATTCTTCCTGCCATACGTTCTGGATCAAAAGAATCCAATCCATCAAGTTTTTCAGAAACTCCAATAAATTTAATTGGGACATGAGTCAAGTGACGAACCGACAAAGCAACTCCACCCCTTGTATCACCATCTAATTTAGTTAATACAACCCCTGTTAAAGGTAATTGATCATGAAAACCAGTTATAACATTAATAGCATCCTGTCCCATCATAGAATCAATAACTAATAAAGTTTCATCAGGTTGAATGGTAGACTGAATATTATCCAACTCTTCCATTAAATTTTCATCAATATGAAGACGCCCCGCCGTATCAATTAATACATAATCAAACTTATTCTCTTTAGCATAAGTAATTGCATTTTGAGCAATTTCAACAGGATCTTTTTTTCCTTCCTCAAAGACCTCAATATTTAATTGTTTTCCTAATTGAACTAACTGATCAATAGCTGCAGGTCTATAAACATCACAAGCAACTAACAAAGGTTTTTTATGATGTTTTTTTCTCAAATAATTAGCAATCTTAGCAATAGTAGTAGTTTTTCCAGAACCTTGTAAACCAACTAACATCAAAGTTGCAGGTTTCCCATCTAGATTTAATGGACTACTTTCTCCACCTAACAATTCAGTTAATTCATCTTTTACAATTTTAACAAATAAATCCCCTGGATTAATACTAGAAACAACCTCTTCCCCTAAAGCTTTTTCTTTAACAGAAGAAGTGAACTCCTTAACAACTGTATAATTAACATCTGCTTCCAATAATGCTAATCTAATTTCACGCATCATATCAGAAATATTATCCTCAGTAATTTTTCCATATCCTTTTATCTTATGAATAGCATTTTGTAAACGATCGCCTAAACTTTCAAACATATTCATCACCTATAAACATTGTACCAAATCAAAAGGATGAAGTCCATTAATAAAACAAATAAATAAAAAAAGAATCCTAAAAAGGAAACTTTTAATCACTAAAATCATTATTAATATCATCTTCATCAACCAATTCAATTAAAGGAGAACCACTATCATCTAATAAAACTGGCTCATTATAAGTCATACCCTGATTATTAACATTAACATCTGAAATTTCAGCTAACCCACTGCTTGGACTATTACTTACAGGAGCAATAACAGTAGGTCCAGACACAGGTGAAGTTGGTTGCCCATTATCCCCTGAAGAAGTAGTAGCACTATTCATCACGATAAATGAATCATCAAACTTTTCATCCTCATCACCCAAATTAGAAGAAATAGAATCAGCTGAGGAATTATTAGAAGAAATTCCCGATACAATAGATAAACTTGGATTTTCCTCTAGTTCATTGTTATTATTTGTAGAATTATTATTATTATTATTATTATTTAGCTGACTATTTTCAGAAAATGCTGCAGTTGATGTTGTTGCTGTTGGAGATGGAGTAGCAATATTATCAGTTACGATAGATAAACTAGGATTTTCAGATTGAGAAACCATAATAGGAGAAGCACCATAATTAGTATTAGCAACTAAATTTTGAGAAACATTCATAGTGTTTTGTGACATATTCATATCATTAACAGTATTATTTGAAATTCCACTAGAAGAACCTTTCCAAATAGTTACTACATCACAGTTTCCAGAAAGTGGTGCAGGATTAGGCATTTCCATTTTTATTACTAATGGTATTTTAAAACCAAGCCCAAATCCTAAACAAGTTCCTGACTGTAATGATTTTTGCTTTTCTATAATCTCATCTGTAATATGAGGAACCATTTTACGGATATAATCTACATCCATAGGGTGATTAATTTTAAAAATTAAAAAATTAGTACATTGAGAAATAACAGTATCACTAATTTCAACTGGTCTTTGAGATATTAATCCAAGTATTACACCATATTTACGACCCTCTTTAGCAATTCTTTCAAAAATATTATAACCAAATAAGAAACGATCATGATCACTTTGAATATAACGATGAGCTTCCTCCAAAACAATGTGAAAAGGAATACTACCACGCATTTTTAATCCTTTGCAAAAATCAAAAATTAATCTTGAATAAATCTTAGTTAAAACCTTAGCAAAATCATCATCTATATCATTTAAATTTATATTAACAATTTGATACTTTTTTCCATTAGTTATCAACAATGAAGATAGGTAAGACTCTAAAGAAACATATTCTTTAACATCAAAATATTTAGCATTATCCCCTACCAATAAAGAATGTAATCGAACTCTTAACGTAACAGAATCTCCATATGTTTGCTCATTTCTAAGCCATCCTTCACTAATTAATGTAAAATTAAGAGCTTTTTCTAATGTGTTTAAATCATAAAAAACTCCAGTATGAGGTTCATAATCATCATACTCTTCCTTAATAAAAGAACTAAGATATTCATTCATTAATACACTTTCCGTAAAATTACCAGAATTATCAATTAAAAAACACTCCCTAAATTTACGCACATAACCTATACCTTGAACAGGAGCCTCCATATTAAACTCATCAGTAGAACAGCTTGCTAAAATTGAAAAAATCTCATTACGCTTATTAGGAGCAGTCTCATTAGTATATAAAATAGTCATAATAGCTTTAGCAATCAAATGATTTTTATAAGAATTAGAATCAATATCATTCTGACTAAAAACCAAAGCTAATTTAAGCATTCTCTCTATAATAGGTAACTGAGAATGACTTGTACATTGTAATAAAAGCGCTAAATCATCTTTATTAAGCAAATATATAGGCAATCTTAATTTTTCTCCTAACCCATCAGTTTCATTTGTACTTAAATACCGATAATTATATTGACTATTAATTTGATTTAAATTAGAAAACGCATTGTAATATTCACCAGATGAATCAAAAATAAATATATTAGCTTTATATGGATTTAATCTTTCATCATGAAACATATTTTGAAATAAACGAGTAGTACCACATGATTTACCTGATCCAGTATTACCGAATATAGCAAAATGATTACTAAAAAAACTATTAACATCCAAAAAAACAGGGAAATCATTGTAAAAAGGACTTACACCTAATTTCATATAACCGTCAACATCTGAACCAGTTATCAAAGGTATTTCACTTTGCTCAATCACACGAATTTTAGCATCTAAAGAAGGTTTACGAATAGTACCACCAATTAATCTATTATTAACAATCTCACCTAAAAAACGTGCTTTAACTAAATTGCCATCCAAATCATCTACCTCACCTAGAATCTTCTTAGTATCATCTTCAAAGACTAGATGCAAATTCATTAAATTCATTGTAACCTCAGCATTATCCAATAGCTTAATTGTACATGAATCATCACTAATATATGTTATTCTATCAAACATAATCATCCCTCTTATTCTTTCACTACTATACAAAAATTATACAAGTAAATACAATCTTTTTCAAGAAAAAAATAGAACAATTAAGCACAAACAAAAAAAAAGACTAGTCAACTCTTTTTTTTTGTATATTCATTACCATCTTTAATTATTTCTGAATCTTCTATAGAGTTTATTTGATTAAAAAGATTTTGAACAACATCAGAATTAAAATCTTTTCTATTTTTTAGTGCATATTTAAGAAGTTTCTTTTCATAAGGGGTATAATTAGAATAGTGATGTAATATCCAATCTTCAATATTATTGTCAATTAAAATATTATCCAAATAAATTAATTCAAAAACTGGTGAATTATAATCTTCTCCCAAATCCTCTGCTCTTTCAATTGCGTATAATACAAAAGAAGAATTATTCTGAGGCTCAATATCGAAAAAAAACAATTTAATTATATTATAATAATCTTTTAATGAAAAATCCTCTTTCTTAGCAAATCTACTTATAATTGCATCTAATGCCTTAAATCTTAAACAAATTTTCTTAGCTCTAAATATATTATCAACAGTCACTCCATATTTTTCAAAATCATCATCAGTTACTTTTCCAGCAATAGTTTCTAATATATCTTCAATAAAAAAATAATTATGGGAATAATCCATTCTTTTCATTTTTGGAATAGTTTCTAATAACTGAATAGTAAATTCTGTTATAAACTTCTCATATTGTTCATCAGATAATTCACCTTGTTCTTTTTTTTCTTTTAAATAATCAATCAAACTATTATGATATATATTACTACAATTTCCTATATTCCAATAAAAAACATCACTAAAATTACATTGGTTAAAAATTTGAAATTTTCCCTCTTCAGATAAAGACAATAGTTCACTACTTCTTAAAAGAGCCTTATCAAAATTGCGAAATTCATCTAATATTTCATTATCTTTTAGCTCTTTTTCTATCTCAGAATAAAACATCACTAATAAATCATTATTGCTTGTATCATAAGAAAGATATTCACAATTATCATCACACATACAAGTAGAAATAATTCTCTTTAATAATCTATTTAGTTCATCTTTATAAAAAATATCTACTTTTTTTTCGTTTAGTTCATTTAAAGTATAATTAGAGGATAATAATTTGAATACAGAAGCAGAAATATCTTTATCTATTAAATAAAAATGCACACTATTCATAATACTATTTAAGGAATCATCTGAATCATAATACTTATTTTGCATTAAAAAATACGATAATAAACTATTATAATAATCTAATAATAATCTATATTTTTTAACTTCTTCTAATAAAATTACTTTTTCCTTTTCACTTATTTCTTTTAATTTCATTCTATTACTCCTAAATATATTTTCCTTTTATTATAATTATTAAAAAGAATTAGTCAAGAACAAAAGATTTAAAACAAGTTTTAAATCGCCTTGGTCGTTGCCTCCCAAG
>CAMOWA010000039.1 GCA_946628005.1 uncultured Caryophanales bacterium | reverse complement strand
CAATTTTAAACCCTCCAATTCCAGTTTCAAATTTTGGAATTATTGTTTGTGATGCTAATCCTACAACAAATATTACAAACAAGAATAAGACAACTTCATGATTCCAATTTAGTTTCTTGTGTTTACTTTTTAAATAAAAGAATCTAATTAATAAATAAATAGGAATTGTAATTATCATGTATGGAATCATATTTACAATGTATCCTAATATAGCTCTCATATTAAATTATCACCACCAATTCTTCTAAACAAATTATACTACTATTTTGCAAAATCTCATATAGTTATGAGTTAAATATTTAAAAATCGAAATGAACGTAATATTACTATTTTCCGAACACTCAGTAAAAGTTAAAAAGCCCTTATTTTATAATGGGGTTAGCTGGAAACATCACCTCATCAAAAATATATAAAAAAGCACCATTTTTAATGATTTTTGGTGTTTTTTGCTCATTTTTATTAAATTTTTATATAAAACATGTAAGATCCAATTCTTAGTTTTCCCTTATTTTATAAGGTTTTGTTAAAGAGGTTAGATAAATCATGCTCAAGCAATTGATATTAGTTTTATTTTCATTCATTTGGATCAACTCCTTTATTTTGAATATTTATTTCTATCTACTTTATAAATAACATCATATTCATCTTCAGTCGGTTCTTCCCATTTAGATTCTAATTTTTTCATCAATCCTTCATCTAAATAGAAATCTGAACCACCATTTCCTTCAAGAACTCTTTTGTTTCTTTCTTCTATATTTTGTTTCCATGTTTCATCATCTACACAAACATAATGAGTCTCACATTCTAAACCATTTTTTTTATAATAATCTCTGATAGCTTTTCTATCTTTGCTTGACCAAAGTCCTCTTTCAAAAATAACATTAGCTCCTGCTTTAGCAATTTCACCGACTTTTCTAGTTAAATATTTATTTAGTCTTTCTGAAAAGACATTATAGAATTCACCTTGTTCATTATTAATCAATTCATATGTGGCTTCATCTGGAGTAATAACAACTGCATTTAATTGTTCTTTTAATTGATTTGAATAATAACTTTTCCCACTACAAATTTTACCACAAACTAAAATTACCTTTCCCATTATGTCACCTCTATTTTCACTAATTTATGTTTTTTACATAATATGTCGGCATATTACAAGCCAGTATCACAATTCCTCTCAAAAATGAGTATATTTTAACCGCTTTTTTCGTTTTTTACTACTTTTTTTACTAAAACTTGCAAGATCTCATTTACTAAAAAGCCCCATTTTATAAAGTTTTAAGTGATGGTCGTCATAAATGCAAACCAACCAATTTATATTAGTTTTATTTCCATTCATTTGGATCAACTCCTTTTATTTTATTCGTCCATTAAAATACATTCCATTATTTCGTTTTCATTTGTAAAACCATTTCTATTATACCATTCAATTGAATTATCACTTGGCCAAGCAAATATCAACTCACAGTTTATTTTTTTTAAGTATTCCTTTATATAATTTAACATTTCTGTTCCAATACCTTTATTTCTATATTCTTCTTTTGTGAAAACCTTTGTTAAATACGCAATAAATTCTGAATTACCATTTGGTGTTGGAATCTTTGGAACTAAATATATAAACATACTTGCAGTTATTGTTCCGTTTTCTTCGGCAATAAATATCTTGTAATCTTTGTTTTTATTTAAAAAATCTATAACTTTACTAATGTATTCATGTTCATCAACATTGCTTGTGTTTTTTTCACCATATACTTTGTCATCTTCTACAGCATGTAACCATCTCATTTTTCCAACTATAGAATAATCTTTTTCATCTGCTAATCTTATTATCATATTTCCACCTCTTTTTTATATGTTCTTAACTTCTGTAATCACCTTGCAACTTCTTAGCAAAAAACCACTGATTTTTACCTTTTTTGATAATTTTTATCATTTTTTAGCTATTTTTATTAAAAATATGCAAGATATATTTTTTAGTTTTTTACTTATTTTATAATACTTTAAGAGTGTTCTTAATTAAATTGTAATCAACCAGTTTATATTAGTTTTATTTTCATTCATAGAAATCACGTATAATCTAATTATGTGTTTTTTTTATTATTAATCACTATATTAGAACCCTTTCTTTTATATTTTTATATAACCGATTGGGTTATAATATTTAAGCACTGTGGATTTGTATCTATACTATTACGGCTTGACCGGTTGGAAGTGACAACTACCACATCATATTTATGAATTTTACTATTTGGTGCTCCTTCCCATGATGTTAGTCCCATATGTTCTTTTTTATGGTCTGCTCTATTATATATAATTTCAGCAGCAGTATTTCCAGATACTGCATAATGAAGTTTATTTTGAACAGATGTAAAAAATCTAATTGTTGCTTTTGCAGTTTTATCATAGTCTATTGAAGTTGCATAGATATCTGTGATTTTTTGATAGAACTTTCTTTCAGACATTCTTATTTCTCTGATGCGTTCTAGTTGCTCTTCAAAATATTTTTCTGTTAGAATTGATCCACCATTTTTTAGTCTATCATCATCCATTACCCAACCTTTAATTGTGTAATCTTTTACAATTTGATTAGCCCATTTTCTAAATTGTACTGCTCTTTCATTATCCACTTTAAATCCAATTGCTATAATCATTTGAAGATTATAGTGTGCTACATTTCTTGAAACCTCTCTTGTACCTTCTTTTTGAACTATTCGAAAATTTCGAATAGTTGCATCTTCATCTAATTCATTATCTTCATAAATCTTCTTAATATGATAATTTATTGTATTTAATTCAACTCCATAAACAGTTGCAAGCATTTTCTGTGTAAGCCAAATATTTTCATCCTCATATCTAACTTCAATAGAATCTTTATCTTCTCCAGCAGCTGCAACATAAGTTAAATATTCAGCTGCACTTGAACGAATTGATATTTCATTTTTTTTGTTTTTATTTTTCAACTATATTCTCCTTTCTTTTATACGTATCATTTACAATAAAAATTATATTCTAATCAATCCTATTAAATCAAATCCTTTTTCATTAATAAACTTATTAATTTCTAAAATTTGTGTTTCACTAAGTTCGTTCAAAAATGGATGTTCTTTTAAATTTGTAAAGTGTTTGAAATAAATTACTTTTAATTTGCCAAATGAAGAATCATATATAAAATTAATAAAATACTTATTAACCTCATTTGAAACTCTTGTAGTATAAATTATTTGATTATTATTAATTCTTCTAAGTAAACTTTCATGTTCTTCAATTGGGAAATCAATATATTCTTTCAATGTTGTCATAGCTAAAACTCCTTTTAAAATCTGTGTGCAATATTACAATTCCGCTTGTCTTAATTCTTTAAATCTTTTGAATAGTAATACATATCTATACAATGTAAATCTCCATCTATAATTTCTTCATCATAATTATCTTCAAAGTAATTTTTAATTGTCTTTTCATATTTATCAAAGCCTTGCTTAACATAGAATGGAATATTATTCTCTGATGTTCCAACTAACATCTTTTTATATTTTTGTTTATAATTATCTGCTAAATATTTTAGCATTTTCTTTCCATAGCCTTGTCCTCTATATACTTCTTTAGTTGCTATATTTTTTAATTCTATTGTTTCATCATCTATCTTTTTAACTACTGCAACACATGCTATCGTCTCTTTATATGTTAATACAAATAGTTCTCCATCCCTCAAATAATCGTTTATCATATCTTTACTTGGATCTGCTTCAAGTAATAAATCCATATACTGCTCTTTACTGGAAGAAACTCAAATTCCTCTGGTAATACTGGCTTTTCATTTGTGTGGTCTAAAATCATTTGTTCCTCTGGAAGAATACAACCAACAATTTCTTCATTATCTTCCCAAATAAATATATAATCACTTGACTTAGGATTATAATTTTTCAAATATTTTTATTATTTGTTTAATTCAATATACTTTTTTTCATCAATTATGTAACTTTTAATTATTCCCTTTGTTTCTAATCGATTTATAAAGTAAATATATATCCAATTAGAATAAATTACACGAGGTATTATTGGATTACCCATTAAATCAGCTATGAATTTAAAAATATATATTTTACCAGTTTTCTCTAATCTATCGATAATTTTGTTATCAAAAACATCAATATCACAAGAAACAACTATTCCATTTAGCATATATCGTATTTCTTTATTATCATTAACTACTTTTTTCCATTCATTATAATAATCTTCTTTTTGCCAATTGGTTAATATATGTTCCTTCTTTTCTAATTCAGGTAATTCTTTTTCGCTCACACAACCTAATGTTGTAGTTCCCCAATCTATTTCTTCTGAAAAAACAACACTAATTTCCTTATCTTGATATAAATAACAAATTAATAAAAGTAAACAATAATCATCACAATCTAAATGACTTGACCATACTCTTATTTTTTTACAATTGTTAACAAGCTCTTTAAATTTATTAAAATCATATGTAAAATCATATGATATATCTTTTTTATAGTACTGAGATAAAGTTTTTCTATTAAATGGGGTTACACTATCAAGCTTACCAATACATAATGATAAGGGTAAGCAAACTTTAATATTTTCATTTCCACCACGTTTTAATAATCCAAGTTCAGAATCTGATGATACAATTTCTATAATATCATTATTATATCCATCAAAATTTTTATATTCATAAATCATTTTTATCACCTCTTTTTATTAAAAGTTAGACTGTAAACACCAAGTATCAAATACTTTACTATTTTTGCTATTTTTTATCTATTTTTAATATTTTTTAGTAATTATTTATTAAAATATGTAGTTACTAAATATTCATTTTAACTTTATTTTATAGGAGTTTCACGAATGGCTAGACTAAATAAACACCAACCAGTTTATATTAGTTTTATTTTCATTCATTTGGATCAACTCCTTTAAATCATTATTTTAATTTTTTTCCATAATATTCTACATCAATTGTAGTTCCATCAGAATATATTTCTTGAGCATCTTTTATATATTCAGTAAATCCATATTTACTGTATATTGCCTTATTCTTTTCTTCTTCTGGTTCAACACCTAATGTCACCTTCTCATAACCTCTAGATATTAAATCATTTATCATAAATTTAAATAATATTGAAAAATATCCTTTTCCTTGATATTCTTCATTAGTTCTAAATGCAAATAAATATGCTGTTTTATCATTTACTAAACCTTCAGCATTTTGAACAATAGTCGGATTAATAGCTGCAGTACATTCACATATTATTTCATCATTTAATAATCCCATATAAGTAATTGACAATCCTTTATTATATTTTTCTATTGCTTTTTCCTTCCAAATTATCCAATTACTTTTATCATCTACAGCTTTTTCGATTTCATAATCATGTTTTTTTATAATATCCTCTAATGTGGCTATTTTACAAACATAATTCTCCATATTTTCACATCCTTTATCATAAATGCCAATCATTATTAGTATTGAAATAAAATGTGTCGGCATGTTACAAGCCAGTACTCTAATTTCTCTCAAAAATGAGCATATTTTAATTTGTTTTTTTTATTATTTATTCTTTTTTTATTAAAACTTGCAAGATCTCAATTCTAGCAAACCACAATTCTATAAGGTTTTAAGTGATGGTCGTCATAAATACAGGACAACCAATTTATATTGGTTTTATTATCGTTCATTTGGATCAACTCCTTTATTATTTACCAATTTTTTTACTTTATTATGACTTTTATTTAAGATTGCATTTAGTTTTCTCTTTAATTCATTACGACTTAGACTATAATAAAATTCTCCATCACTACATGTTGCAACTTCATAATTTGCCATTTCGTTTATTGGCTTTACAACTATAGGTATTTCTTCATTTTCATTAATCATTTTTCTTTTTCTAATTAAGTCACTATACCACCAATCATAAACACTAATTGCATAAGCAATTCCATCATCACCTACGATAGCACAATATTGTCTTGGATCAGCATCTTCTAAGTCTTCTATATCTATATCATTTGACCAAATGGCACGTAATATTCTATATTCATATATTTCATTTCCATCACAGTCATATCCTAATGTATAGTCCATACATTCACCTCGTTTTATTAATATAAAATATGTCGGCATATTACAAGCCAGTACCACAATTCCTCTCAAAAATAAGTATATTTTAACTTGTTTCTCTTAATTTTTCTTCTTTTTTTATTAAAACTTGCAAAATCTTATTTACTAAAAAGTCCCATTTTATAAGGGTTTGAGTGATAGTCGTCATAAATACAAGACAGGCAGTTTATATTAGTTTTATTTTCATTCATTTGGATCAACTCATTTTTAAAAATCATTAAAATTATAGCATAAAAAAGGCAGATTTTGTACTAATCTGTCTAAATTTATAATATTAGTCTATTATTTTATTTTTAGTTTTAATGTTTTTATTGACCCACCAAAAACAATATCATCACTTTATAGTAAACTATTGTGTGATTCAACCACATGTTGTTTTGACGCAACACTAACTCTTCTATTAATTATTTCTGCAGTATGAACATCAAGACTTTCAACCCTTATTGTTCTCCCACCACAGTTTTTTTTTTTTAAAGTGAACCACTGCTATATTTTTTTCTTGCTTCTTCATCAAAAATCATAGTTTTCCTTCTTTCTTTTAATATGTTCATAATTTTCACAGTCACAATACTAATTCCGTCAAATTCGATGGTTTTATAATCTAAATTACTTATCTAAATTTAACTTGTTTCAAGAGAAGTTTCCTCTTCAAGTAATAAGTCAAAATCTGATTTATATATTTTATCTTGTTTAATTCTATATTTTTCAAATTCAGTTAATGCCTTATCACATGCTATTTCATGGGATATTTTACCAGCATCTTTTAATATATCTCTATTATCTAATAATAAATATTTATCTAATAAATTTTTCCAATCTTCCATTGTCATTGGAATGTTTCTTTTTGCTCTTGATTCCGCTAAATCTAAAAATGATGAAACTATTAATTCTAAATTTTCTATTTCATCTTTAGATAAATAATTTTTAGCAATAATTACATCTGTTTCTAGAATTTTACCATTTGGTGAATTTTTCCAACTAGTAAGTCCCATATATTCCTTTTCAGAATCAACACGATTATATATTATTTCAGATGCTGTATTATGAGAAACTGCATAATGCATTTTGTTTTGTACTTCTTTAAAAAATTTAATTGTTATTGGTGATTTTCTGTCATAATCAATAGATGTTGCATATATATCAGTTATTTTTTGATAAAATCTTCTTTCGGATAATCTTATTTCCCTTATTTCAGCAAGTAAAGATTCAAAATAATCTTCATCAAAAAATATACCATTTTCCATTCTCTTCTTATCAATGATATAACCTTTTTTTACAAATTCTTTTAAAACATTTATTGACCATCTTCTAAACTGTATAGCCCTATCTGAGTTAACCCTATAACCTACAGAAATAACAGCATCTAAATTATAGTAATTTGTATTATACTTTTTATTATCATTTGCAGTTGTCAAATAATTTTTGACAACTGAACTTTCATCTAACTCTAATGATTGAAAAATATTCTTTAAATGATAACTAACATCTTGCTTACTAGTATCAAAGAGTTCAGCTATAGATTTTTGAGTTAACCATAAATCACCATCTTCAAATCTAACTTCAATTCCTTTTTCACCTTTTTGTCTTTCAAAGATTAAAAACTCTGCACTACTACTTCTAACTAATAATTTTTTTGTCATTGTATCACCTCTTTTTTTATGTTCTTAACGACTGTAATCACCTTGCAACTTCTTAACAAAAAAAAACTCTTATTTTTAACATTTTTCACTATTTTTTTGTAGTTTTCAGTTATTTTTTATTAAAATATGCAAGATGTATTTTTGTGATTTTCCTTATTTTATAAAGTTCTAGGAGTGTTCTTAATTAAATTGAAATCAACCAATTGATGTTGCTCTTTTGAAACACTTTTTCTTCATTATTCATAAAAATCACTCCATTTATACCGATATTTTATCATTAATTTGTTCAATGATATAATTAATATCTTCAATTGATTTTCCAATATTAAATCTACCATTTCCCACTGGATAAAACACTGAATAACACTTATATTTTTTATTATTTATTATTTTAATAAATTCTTTTTTTCTGCATTGAGAAACCGAAATCTTTTCATTTAGTACAATTGAAGAAACTTGGTTACCAAATAATATAATTACCTTAGGATTTATTATTTCTATTTCCTTTTCTAGTAAATGTAGGTATTCTTTATATACACTATCAGGAAGAGGTCTTGCATCAATTTGAGTACATTTACCTAAATTAGTTATAAAGTATTTATGTTTTTTAACATTATTATAAACTTCACATGCAAATTCTTCCGTCCAATCAGTTCCTTTAATAATTTTTATTTTATCATATATATCTTTATCTAATAGTTTTAATTCATAGAATAAATCCCAAATATTTTTAGTACCAATCCAAGGAGATTTTAATCCTTTCCATGATTTATCCGATGCAATATTTTTTCCAGTTGGATTCATAAATACAAAGCATATATCTGGATTATCAATACATCCACCATTATAAATAGAATCTAATTCTTTAGCTCCATACTTTAACTGAAGTTTATCATATTCTATTTTTAAATCATCTAAAGTCATTTTATCACCTTTTTTATAAATATTAAATGTGTCAGAGTGTTACAAGTCAGTACCCTAATTCCTCACAAAAATGAGCATATTTTACCATATTTTTTTATTTTTTTATCTCTTTTTTACTAAAACTTGCAAGATGTCAATTTTTAAAAACTCCCATTTTATAAGGGGTTAAGTGATAGTCGTCATAAATACAAGCCAACCAGTTTATATTAGTTTTATTTTCATTCATTTGGATCAACTCCTTTTTAAAATCATTAAAATTATAGCATAAAAAAGGCAGATTTTGTATTAATCTGTCTAAATTTATGTCATTTATTAGGGGGTTAACTATTGCAACATCAAATTCTATAACATAGCTTCAAGGTCATATGCCTCAACTTGTAATATTATTATTATTATTATTTTATAAATTTCTATTCTTTTTTTATCTTTTTTATGTATTCTATCCTTGAAACTCTAAATTCTCTATTCTCATTCCTTAAATAACAAAATGCAGTAATATAATAAGCTCCTTTTTCCCCATATTTTTTATAATATACTCCTGTAATTGGTCTTACAATTCTTTTTGTAATAATACCATCGTATTTTTTATATTTGATTTCTATTTTACTATTAGTTCTATATGCCCAATTTAGTAATTCATACTTTTTGGGAACTTTTCTATTAGAAGAGCCTAATTCATCAAAATAATAATTATGTTTTTTCATATGACATTCATAACATAATAGTTGCATATTACTTATTTCATTCAGTCCACCTTTGGAAATTGGTACGATATGATCAACTTGTAAAGGAACATCTGTCTGTCCACACATTTCACAATAAGCACCATTTTTTTCAATCAATTCCTCTTTAAAAAAAGTTAAATCTCCAAATCCAGACCCTTTATAGAAAGAATCAGAAGAATCATCCATAATTTGTCTACTTGTTGCTGATGAAGCATCATTATCTTCTGAAATAGTTCCTATAATAAATAATAATAAAACAATAACTAATATAACTATAAATATTATCATAAAATCACCACTCTAATCGAACTATACAACAAATACTTTTTAATAAAAAAATCACCTGTATAAATTTTTAAGTACACAAGTTAATGCATCATCAGCGGTTCTATTATTATCAGAAAAGCCAATTTTAACAAGTTTATTATTAACCTTAAATATATATGGATTTTTAGTTTTAGATAAAAAATCTAAAATTCTTTAATTACTGGATTGTCTTTTATCAATTTTTATAGAAGATATTTCATCTACATCATCAAGACTAACATCGCTTAAATCCATATTTTTACATCTATCTAATTTTTCTCTTAAATCTTTAATATTATAATTATTCATTACTTTCACTTTTCTTCTTATCTTCTAGTAGTTTTTCATCTAAATACTGATAATTTAATGAATTCTTATTACTTATAACAGTTTTACCCAAGTTTTTTTCTATATTATCGCGTGCGGCTTTAGCTGCACTACCACCCATTTGCGCAATTTTCTTATTTTGTTCTAAGCCGTATGGTTTATGTTCCTTCGCAAGTTCTCTAGTTGCTACTTCACCTAAATCAGTTAAGACTACTTCAATATCTGTCATATTATCCCTTAAAGATTCTTTTCTAAGACCTTTATATGCTTTATATTCTGATGCTTTCATTCCAGACCAAGATTTATATATTTCATTAGTTAGAATTCCATATTCGTAATCTTTTGTTATTCCTGATTCTTTCCAAACATCAGTTAGTTTAAATCTATCAACTATTCCAGTTAGTCTTGATTTAATCCATTTATCATCATAACCTCTTTTACGATAATATTCTACTGCCCTATTAACTGCAATTTCAGGATCAAAAACTTCATCTATTCTTTCTTTACCAAGAGATGCTAACCACATCTTAAAAGGTTCTGCCTTTTTAGATGGAATTGATTCTATTAATCGAAAGATTCCTTCTGTATCTAAGACATCTGTCAAATACATTTTTCCGTCTTTTTTGGATTTCATTTTGAGTTGTCCGATTTTTTCGGACAACTGACTACCTTCTTTTCTTAAATCCGATTTAATATCACTCCAATATTTTCTTTCTCTTCCAGATTCAGTAAGTGCAGCAATAACATCCACTACACTAAAATAATATTTTTCTTTTTCAGCATCCCAAATACTTCTAATTTCCTTTCCTTCAAATAATTGTGTTATAGTTGCTAATTTATCATTCATAATATTCCCCCTTTACAATGATTTATCAACTACTTATATTATACTACTTTTTCCAGAAAAACACGAACATATTTTCTGTATATTTTAACTAAGTGTTGGCTGGAAATACCACCCCTTACTTGATATGGAATTTTTGACCATTTATTATTATTTTTACATAGTATTTTTATTCTTTTAATAAAAAAAGCAAGATCTTAAATCTTACATTTCCTTGTTTTATAAGTATTTTTAGAAAGTGTTTGATAAATCGATACCAACCAGTTTATATTAGTTTTATTTTCATTCATGAGTATTACCTCCCTAATTTATTCATAATTTGTTCTATATCTTTAGCTTGTTTAAAGACACTTTTTCTTCTTTTTCTAATCTTATAAAGTCTAGTTAATTTATACAAGTATTTATGTTTTTCTTTTTCTAAATTCATAAAATATTCATTTTGATAATCTCTTTTAACTGTTCTTTTAAAACTATTATATGAAGCGGTTCTTTTTATTATTATTTTCCCTTTTAATTGTTTAGGATCAATATTTTGAATAACATTACCTTCTATTAATCCCTTTTTATTTTTATTTAATATATACTCTACTATATCATTATAACAATTAGTAAAGTCGTCATTCATATTTAACTTTCCATATTTATCATTAAGCATTTTTCTTATATTTGCTAATTCTTTATCTTCTTTTTCGGTACTTGGAAATTCAAATAATCTATCACAATTAATAACAATATAATTATCATCATCAATATATTTTAAAGAAGAAGTTGTTTTTCCAGACCCTTTAGTTCCAATAATATTAATTATATTATCATCTGTTAAGTCTTTAATATAATCTTCTTGATCTTTAAGCAAATATATTTTACTCACTTTTACCACCTTTTCTTTTGTTGGTCTTGACTATCCGTTCTCACCATATCAATTCCTAAGCAATTTTTACTTGAAATTACTATATTTTCACTAATTTTCATCAATTTTAATTACATTTTAACAAAAACATGCAAGATCTATTTTTGATTTTTTCCTTATATTATAAGGATTTAGGAGTAATCTTGACTAAATTGTTCTCAACCAGTTAATGCTCGTTTTTTGTAAGTTTTTTTCTTCATTCATTTGGATCAACTCCTTTTTAAAATCATTAAAATTATAGCATAGATTTTGTACTAATCTGTCTAAATTATAACATTTATTAGGGGTTAAATATGGTGTAATCAATTTACAACACTACATTACCTGGTCATATGGCAATAGTGTTTTAATAATTAATATTAAATTGAATCAATTATAATTCTTGCAACTTCTTCCACTGATATATTATTAGTATTAATTATTTTTGCATTAAATTGATTTTTTTCAAATTCTTTTATACACCTGTCAACTTGATTATAAGCCCATTCAGTACTATCTTCTCTTGAATCCAGTCTATTAATTATTTCTTCTTTTGAGGCATTTAAAATAAAATGTTTTATTTCAACACCAGATGTTTTTAATTGATTAATAATTTCATCATAATAATTCTTATTAGTTATTGTCATAGGTACAATTACTATTTCATAAACAGAACACATATATTTTAAGATATCCGAATTAAGTATTCTCCATAGTTCATAATCTTGAAAATCATCTTTTTCATGACTGAACATATTAGATAAAAAACCACCAATCTCTTCTGGATCATATATAATAGATTTATCCAATTCATTTTTTAATAATTCAGCTGTTGAAGTTTTACCAATACCAAAACTACCATTAATCCATATAATCATTTTTTTACCTTCTTTTCCTAGGGGTTAAAAGGTGTAATCACCTTACTAATTCCTATCAATTTTTTCACTATAAATAGTCATTTTTTACTAATTTTTCTCTGTTTTAACATATTTTTATATAAAACATGCAAGATCTTAATTCTCACAAAGCCTTGTAAAAAAAAGGATTTCTTAAAGGGGTTAAATAAATCGTAATCAACCAGTTGATATTGGTTTTTTTATTCATAGAAATAACTTCCTAACTGCACTAATTATAACATAAAAGAGTAGATTGCTCTACTCTATCTTCTTGAAATACTACTAATAATTTCAAAACTATTATCATGATTAAAATATTCTTCTTTATTATTCATAAAAGAAATACCATAACTATTTTCACTATACATTCCATCTTTATATGTTAATACTGTATCTTGAAAATAATGATTATCTCTTTTTAAAGTTTCAACAGTATAGCCTCTTAAGCCTTTTTCTAAATAATAAAAGTTGTCATAAGATGGTATCGTATAATTAGAATAAGTTCTTGCTATATAATTGATTTTAATATCATCACTACTAGTAAAAATATTTTGTTTAAATTGATAATGATCTTCATAAAATTTTATTAAGTCTATAGAATCATGAATATTATATTTTTCAAACAATCCATAAACATTCATCCAAGGAAACAACGTACTATTAATTCCATGATAATCTATATTACCGATATCAAATGCTCTTCTATCATTACAAACTAAAATCATAGCATCAAAATTATTATTATCCTGAAGACCTTTTATATATGGTTCACAAACATCCATTACAAAATTACTTTTTGCTTTATCAGTAATTAACTCAAATCCATCAGGAATATAAATATTTAATTCATTATGTGAAACTTCTGTATTTGCTTTTTCATTATTATGAATTTCAATCGTTTTAATATTTTTATTATAAGGAAAAGAATTACTCTCATGATTTGTATAGTCTTTATAATAAAAGTATGCAATAAACGATTTATATAATAAATAAAGTATTAGTAAGATTACGATAAATATAATACATTTCTTTATTTTTTTATTTCTCTTTTTATTATTATAATCAATTGTATTAACAATATTCTCTTCTAATTTTTTTTGGTAGTTTTCTTCTGTTAATTTTTCTCCTGATAATAATTCATTAATAGATATATCTAACTCATTACATAAATCTTGAAACATAGAATAATCTGGTAGACTATTTCCATTTTCCCAACTAGAAATTGTTCGATTACTAACACCTAACTTCTCAGCTAATTCTACTTGTGTTAATTCTTTTAGCTTTCTTCTTTCTTTTATAAATTTACCTATTTTCTTCTGATTCATAAGTACCTCCGTATAATAGTAGTTTATCAAAAAACATCATAAAAAAACAGGAAGTATCCTTGGAATTCCTATTTTTCTATTAATTTATTATCATCTAAATATTGATAGTTTAGTGAATTACTATTAGATACAACTTGACTTCCAGTTTCTTCTTCAAAAAAATCTTTTGTTCTTTTTGCAACTCCTCCACCACGCTTTGCTACTTTTCTATTGTCAGAAAGTCCTTTAGGTTTTTCATTTTTAGCAATCTCTCTAGTAGCAAGTTCACCAATATTTGTAATGGCAACTTCCAAATCAGTCATGTTATCTCTTAAATTTTCTTTTCGAATTCATTTAGTATCTAATGTATCTGTTTCTCTCATTTTTCCATCTTGTGCCCTCATTCTCAAACGTACGATTTTTTCGTACAGTTCACTGCCTTCATCAATAAGTTTTCTCTTTAAATCTGTCCAATACCTTTTTGGAATATTAGAATCAGTCAGTGTTTCAATTACATCTACGACACTAAAGTAGTAATCTTCTTTTTCAGCATCCCAAATACTTCTAATTTTCTTTCCATCAAATAAATTTGTAATTGTAGATAATTTATTATTCATTTAATTCCCCCTAACAATAATTTTTCATCTAATAATATTATACTATATTATTTATAATAACAAACATTTTTTCGGTACAAAAATATATAATATAAAAAATTAAAATAAGGGGGGTTCACAGTGCAATCTCACTACTCAACTTCTACCAAAAAATGCATATTATTTTATTAATAAATCATAAAAAAACACTTTTTAGTGAATTTTTTGCAAAAAAGTATAAGATTTAAATATTAAAATTTCGTTAAAAAATAAAGAAATCATATAAGGACGTCCACAAAAATGATTACAACCACTGAATCCTTGTACTTGGCAACTTTTGATTTTTATCTTCCATATTACTCACTTTCCTTCTTTTTTAACAAAATAATCTATAAATTGCATTTGTTGTTATTTATAATCATAGTCCCAAAGACTTAATTTTCCGTTTAAAAAAATTGGTTCTATTTTTTTAACATTTTCAATTTTAAATCCGTAACCATTCCATTCTGTATGTTTTATTATACTTGAATAAACTAATGAATTTTTTTCCTTTAACATTTTCCTTGCTTCATCATCAATTTTTATACAGTCTGTCAAATTGACTTTTGCAATTATACATCCAGTTGGGTAATCCAAATTATATTTTTCGAACTTTTGCATTGCCTTTTTATCTATACTTTTCCCTGCATGGATCAAAATTTCTCCTCTATATTTAGTTTTCCATGTTCTAAATTCATATTCTTTTATTCCTTCTGCTATCAAGGATGCAAATGGTTGCTTAATTGTTATTACTTTCATATCACAATTACTCCTTTTTTTCTATATCAAATTTATATCTAACTCATCAAAAATTGTTTGAGAAAAATCTGTAAAAGTACTATTTCCACTTTTTATTATCTCCTTAAATTCATCTAAAATAACATATTTGCAATTCATTACTTCATTGTCATTAAATTTAATATCTTTCAATAAAATATCTTTTATTATAATATAACAATCTCTAAATACTTTTTCTTTTTTTAATGTTTTAATTAACTTTAATTCATTATCATCAACATCAATACCCAATTATTCTTTTAATTCTCTTTTCATTCCATCAATGCTACTCTCACCTGCTTTTACTCCTCCATGCGTATCTTCCCATTTTCTACCACGATTCATATGCATACTTCTTTGAGTTATTAGAATTTCTTTATTCTAATTGATTATCCAGCAGTGAACAAATAGTGTATATTCATTGTTGTCTAGTTTTTCCTATCTTCACGATTTATTACTTTCCCTGTTTTAACCTTATTTTCATAATAAACATCCATCATTTCTTTTTTTTCACTCATACGTTTTCTCCTTCATTTGCTTGTTATATATTAAACACGAAAAAATCTCTATATAAAAAAGTAAGTGTTTTCAATAGTTTTAAGGAACTTTCTATAAATTGTTTTATCGCAATTTATATTAGTTTCATTTTCATTCATGAGTATTGTCTCCCTTTACTAACTGTTTACTTTTTCCAAAAAAGCTTTCTTTTATTTCATCAATGTTTTCAGGAAATCCTTGCATGTAAATAAAATATCTATAGTAATAACTTAAAATATCTTCATCGCTTGTATCTTCAATTTCATCATATTTCACATAAATTGACAAATAACTTCCAAAAACTTGTTTCATCAAATATTCACTTATTATTCTTCCCGAAGTATCATCAACAAATAAAGTATCTGAATGCCACCCTCCATGCAAATCCAATTTTATATATGATGTTGTGTCGTCATCAATTTCTTTTAAAAAGTAACCAGATTTTATAGTTTCAGATGATAACACATCATATATAAAATCTTTTGTGTCAGAAATGATTTTTTCAATATATTCATCCGGATATTTAGCATTCATTATTTTCTTTCTTTTTTCAAATTCATCTTTATTGTTATCTATTGGCCAAGAATAAACGCTAATCAGATGTTGTTTGTATTCTGATAAGGAAATCATTATTTCACCTCAATTTACTTATTATTAGGTGGCGTAATCACCTCAATAATTCTTATCGCTTTTTGAACTAAAAATAGCCATTTTTTATTAATTATTGTTTATTTTAACATATTTTTGAATTAAAGATGCAAAATGTTATATCTCACAATTTCTTATTTTATCTAGGTTTTATCCTATTCTTGTATAAATCATAATCAACCAATTTATATTAGTTTTATTTTCATTCATCCCACTCAACTCCTTCAATTTTATTTAATTAAACCACCTGTACATCTTAATTCATATATCTTAACATCATTTTTATATACACTCTCTATACCATTAAAACAATTTATGTCTCCTCTTATTTCAAAAGTGTACTTATATTCACCATTAATAAATTCCTTTGGTCCTCTTACAGGAATTACGTTAACATCTTCTCCCACTTTCATAAGAGCTGGTCTTAAAGCTTTATCCATAGCTTCTTCACCTAGTGTTTTATCTAAAGTTGTTCCATAATAATTCATAGCCCAATATGTTTGATTATCTATATAAACAACTTCTTCTCCAATAAAGTTTGTACCACCGAAATAGGTGTCATGATAAATCATATTATCCTTTTTATATTCATAATCTTTAGAATTTAATCTTGAACTACCTATTTTTGGAGCATTTTCATTAGCATATGTTTGCTTTTTTGCTTCTATTAAAAATTTTTCAATCATTTAATTACCTTCTTTCTTCTTCTCAACTAATTCTTTATGATAGAAATAATTTGTATAATTAATGTTATTTAGATTACAATAATTATTTATTTCTTCGGCTAATTCTTTCCAATATTTATCATTTTTCTTTAAATATATATCAATATAATCTGAATATAAATTTGAATAATAAATTCTAATATAATCTAAGATTTCTTTTTTATAATTTCCCCTTAAATTTAAATTTTCAAACCAATATTCATCAACATAATCTTTTGTCTGATCTATTATTTCTTTCCATTCAGTTATATAAGGAAAGATTGGCGACATAAATAATACAGTATAAATTCCATTATTGTGCAATTCTTTTAATGTATCCATTCTTTCTTTTATAGTACTTGCATTATCCATATCACTTCTAAACTTTTCATTCAATGTATTTATAGACATACAAACTATCAAATTTTTCATTTGTTTTAATAAATCAATATCTCTTAAAATTAATTTTGACTTTGTAGAAATAGATAAATTACAATCTGAATCGATTAACTGTTCTAATATATTTCTTGTAATACAAAAATTTTTTTCATATTGATTATAACAATCAGTAACTGAAGATAAAAATATATTTTTACCTGAAATTTTTCTTAAATCGATCGGTTTATTACATCTTTTAATATCAATAAAATCTCCCCAGTTTTCTTTATGACCAGTAAATCTTTTCATAAAAGATGCATAACAATACTTACAACCATGTGTACAACCAACATATGGATTAATTACATAGTCACTATCTGGTAAATTTGATTTAGTTAAATAATCATTTACTGTAATTTCATTTACTACCATTATTTCACCTCATTTTTTACTGGTCTTAACTAGCCGTTCTCACCATATCAATTTCTAAGCAATTTTTACTTAAAAATACTCAATTTTAACTATTTTATACTTATTTCAACATATTTTTATATAAAACATGTAAGATCTATTTTTAGATTTTCCCTTATATTATAAGGATTTAGGAGTAGTCTTGACTAAATTGTTCTCAACCAGTTTATATTAGTTTTATTTTCATTCATTTGGATCAACTCCTTTTATTT
>CAMOWA010000038.1 GCA_946628005.1 uncultured Caryophanales bacterium | reverse complement strand
TATAACATTGGAACGGGTATAAAACAAGCTTTAATAATTTCTTACCAAGAGAAAGAATTTTAAATGCATATAAAATATAATAAATATAATTGCATTAGTGTAACTAATCCAACGTTGTGGTGTTATTTTGAATTTATTACTACCTGCTTCATTTTTAAACGTGTCGAATTCGACACGTTTAAAATTTATGTTATGAATATTTTCCCACAATCCTAAGTAAGAAATAACATCTTTATTTCTCATCCAGTTTTGAATGGGATATCTTGGGTCTTCTTTATCTGAATACCTAGCTAAATCAGTTAAAGATATGTATTCTACACCATTAATTCTCACAACATTAACAGTCTGATTTTTAACAAGTATTTGTGTTTTTATTATTTCTTTATCTATATATGAACACTTCCTTCATATATATCATTCGAAATAACTAAAAAAAATTCCAAAAAAAATTTAACTTTTTATTACAATACATAAATATTGACAAAAATATATAAAATTATTATAATATGCAGCAACTAAAGGAGCGAAAGTATGAAAGAATTATTTAATGATATTAAAGCAAAACAATTATCATATTTAATTGAAAGAGATCAAGTAAATGAAACTGATTATCAATTATTAAAGTATATATTTGATATATTAATAAGTGATTATAATCAATCTAATTCGAAAGCAGAAATACTAGAAATATTACAAATTGCATTTTATTCTTTCAAGAAAAATGAAAATGAATTTATTTATGAATATATTAATTACATAAATGAAACACTTAATAATGATATATTAAATAAATTAAAAGATTACAAAGAGTATTATAGTATTATTTCTAAATTATTAGATACATGTGAAAAGAATAGTATTAATGATGTGTCTAATAAATATAATATAATTTATACAACAATGAGAGAATTATATCATAGAAATAAATTTAATAGTCATTTATTTATACCTTGCGAAGAAGTCTCTGATTTAGATGATTTAATAAAATATGATTTAAAAGATTATTTAGACTTAATAGATTATAAAAAAGGGGAGAATTTTAATATAACAGAATATAAAGATTACCTAGAGAATCAAGGTAGAAGAAAGTATGTTTCCTATATACTTGGAAAGACATCTTCAGATACGATTAAGGATAATTTTTATTCTAATTTATCTATTTCTTTATTTAAACCTAAAGTAGAAGAAGAGATTAAATCTTATTTTTTATCATTAATATTAGATTGGCTAAATTATGACAAAGATAGTATTTTGTTAAAAAAATCTGCTTATGATGTTTTAAATTTAGAAGATGAAACAATAAATAAATATAATGAATTATTAAAATACGCAATAGATGAAAAAACAATAAGCCATATAAAAGAAATATATAAAAGACTATGTAAGTATAGAGAAAATAATAAATTATTATCTTTAATAGTAAGAGAACCATTCTGTCAAGATAAAGATCATTCATCTCAATTAGAAAAATTTGAAAATAAGATAAAAGAAATACTACTAGATAATGATATGTTGCCATTAGGAATTTATAATTATAAACAAATACCAACATCTATCAAAAAAAATATACAAGATATTTGGGATACGAATATTCATAATAAAGTTTACCCAATATTATCTTATTGGTTAAAAGATTCAGATAAGTTATTTCAAGAAATATATGAGAAAAATAAGATAGAATTTTTAAATATTATTAATGATTATGTTAGATATGATTTATATTCTGAAAAAAATTTATATACAAAACTAAAACAAAGTATAGAAAATACTACATATAAAGTATTAAATAAAAATGAACCTATACTTAATATTAATGTAGATAAACTAAATAATAAAAAAGATAAATTTATAGCAAATCAATATTTAAAACATTTATTATCTATATTATTAAATGATAATATTAATAGTGAAGTACCAGAAGAAGTATCTAATCAATTTAAATATGTTCATAATAATGATATAAAAGATATTATTAATAATATGAATAAACAAACTACTGATTATTTAAGTAAAGATAATTTTGAGTATTATAATAAAATGAATATAGAAACGGATAAAAAACATAATAATAATTTCTATAATACATTATTAGATTATAATGTAAGAATTTTAAAAGAACTAAAAGAATTAATATATCAGATAAATCAAGTTGCAATAATGTTGAGTGATAGCTATTCTATAAAAGGCACAGTTTATTATAAAGTTCTATTTGATATTTATGATTTTTTAGATTTAAATAAAAAACCATTAATTGAATTAATGTCTATGTATTATGGTTCATTATATGTAATATTAAAAGAACAAGAAAAATATTATTTTTATACATTTATAAATAATTATTTTAAAATAATAGGAGCAAAAGAGAATAAATCAATAGAAATAAGAAATCAATTAATAGAAAGTTATTATAATGAATATTCTAAAATGATGAATAATATATTAGATGATAAAGAAGAATTTACTAATTATTATACATCAGAAGCAAAAAAATATTTTTTTACTGAAATAAAAGATATAAATGATTTAAATAACAAAGATTTAATAGAAAACTTTATAAATTATCTTAAAACTATTTCTAATAATTATTATAATAATAGTGATAACTATCAATATAAGAAATAATAAGAAGACTCAGCAATTTGATCAGTAGAAATAAATTCTTCTAAAATAGCAGAAGAAGTAGCTCCAAACATGTTAGAAAAAGGTAATTCATTTTTGTTTAAGAATAATTTGCTGCGATTAAACATAAAAGAGAAACATCATCTGAGTTAGAAGGATAATAACTAATAAGTAGGGAAACATTCTTAAATAGTAAACACCACTTATGGGTTACAGGAGTGATCAGAATAAATCCTAGTTATCATATTTCAAGAATATAATAACACAAGGGTAAAATAATCCAATAAGTTTTAACTATTTTACTTTAAAAAATAGAATAAAAATAAAATAGTCAATGTAAGAAAAACTACACAATTTTTCTCTTACAAAAACTATTATACGAGGAGTAATTAGTATGAATAATATAATTCAAAAAGAATTACAAGAAGAATTATCAAATATAATAAAAAAGTCACTAAATATTAAAAATGATACACAATTAGAAAATTTAAAAAGGGAATATGTACTACTAGAGTATATAGTAAATTGTATAAATAGTATCCAATATTTAAAAAAAGAAGAAAAGAAAATAGTAGATTCTATGAAACAAACATTCAATGAACTACAAAAAAATATGGAAAATATAAAGTATGATGAATTTATTAATAAATATATTCAAAATCTTGACTCAAATATAAATTATAATACAAAAGTATTTAATAAATATAAAGAACATTATAATTTAATCTATCAAATATTAATAAGTTTAAATAATAAATATAATGATATAAGTATAAAGAAAAATATAATAGATATTATGGTAGAAGAAGAAACTAATAGAGAAGAATTATTTTCAATATTTTGGTCTGAAAATGAATTTAAAGATATTTTTACTAAGCAATTAATAGAAGATACAATAGATTATTTTAATATGAATGAATATGATAAAGAAATTTTTGTTAATTATATCAAATCAGAAAGTAGAAAAAGATTAATTAGAAGAATATTACAAGATAAAAATATTGTACAAAGCTTATACAGTAATTTGATAAATTATCCTTGTAAACCCAAATTAGAAGATGAAGAAATTGAGGTGTTTATTGGTCAAATATTAAATAAATTTTATATAAATCATAATAAAGATAGTTATAATTCAATTGAATTACTAAAAATAGAAGATAAATTTTTAAAAGAGATAAAATCTCATATTAGTTTTAAAATTAAAGAAGAAGTTCTTATAAAAATAAAAGAAATATATGGAAGCCTAGTAGAAAATGAAGAGTTAAATCAGCTATTAGATTCAATTTCAGTTGTAAAACCATTTAAACAAAAAGAAGATATATCAAAAATAAATGCATTAAAAGATAATCTAAAAAGTATAATTATAGAAAATGATACTTATTATTTATTTGGTGAATATAAATCATTATCAACAGATATAAAAAGATTAATAACTGAAACATGGAACTGGATTTTAAAAACAGAAATTTACACAATGTTTAATATATGGTTTAAAGAAGATAAAGTGGATTATATATTTGAAAAAGTATATGAAAAAAATAAAGAAGAACTAACGAAATTATTAAATGAAAATGAAAAAGAAAACAATGCTGAAAAACCATATATGGATTATGCTCTAGTTGGAAAAATAGGTCAGTTAATAAGAAATACAACCTATTCTGTAATACAAGATAATAAAGAATATTTAATAAGAAATATTAATCAAGATTCAATAAATAAACTTGATTTTACATATACTTCTGGATACAAAGAAAAAGAGTTTGTAATTAATGCATTACCAGAAATACTATGTCTTTTCGTATCAAATTATCCAGTTGATGATGAAAAAAACATATTAATCCGAGAAATAAAAGCAATAGACTTACCATATAAAGTACAAAACAGATTAATCCACGAAATGAAAGCAATACAATTACCATATAAACTAAAATATAAGCCAAAAATAAAAACAAAAATAGAAATAGAATCATATAACTATATAGACTTATTAAAGAAAAAGGCAAAAATAATAAATAGTTTAAATAACAATATGAAAGAGTTAGATACCATTGTTAACATGTGTTTTAACTCATCAGAAAGCAATTTAACTCCATTTACAAATAAAGAAACAAGTACTTTTTATAAATACACTAAAGATTTAGTTTCTAGCTTATACAACTCATTAAAAGTATCAATTCCGGCAATTGAAAAACAAAAAAAATTATATTCGTATATTGATTATATAGAAAATCAAAAAACAATAGCAAAAGAAGAAAATCAAGAGTTCTGGGAAGGAATGATTATAAATTATTTTGAGTATTACAATCTTGCTTTTAATGATATGAAGGATTTATATTCATCTGATGTAATAGAAAAAATAGAAAACAGCTCTTTATTAGATGAATATAAGCAAACTGCTACCAACTTAGCATGGGATTATTCGCTTACAAAAGATGAACAACAAAATCAATTGTATTATCTTAATCTTTTTATTTATATGAAAGGATTTGCAGATAAAGTAAAAGTTTATTTGAAAAAATAAATAGCGAAAAAATGATTTAAATAACAAAGATATTATAGAAAACTTTATATATTATCTTAAAACTATTTCTAATAATTATTATAATAATAGTGATAACTATCAATATAAGAAATAATAAGGGAGAAACATAATATGAAAGAAAAACAATTAGAACAATTAAAGATATCTGAAATGAATCAATTATACCAATTTTTAGCTAATTTAAATTTAGATTTATTAAACATATTTAGTGAAAATATATATAGATTTTATCGTTTGATAGAAGAAGAAACATTTTTATTTGATAAAAAAACAACTTGGGAAAGATTAGAAGATTACTTATATAATAAGATAGACATAGGATTAGACGTACATATTAATATGAATAATAGAGACATGGGATTTAAATATTATAAGTTTAGCAAAGGTAATATTGATGAAGAAATTGAAAAAGAAACATTTGAAACAAATTTTGTAAGAAGTACAATACCTGTTATATTTAATAAAAGTGATTTTGAAGATATTGATCAAATGTGTATTAGTACTCAAAGATATAGAAGGTATGAATTTGAAGCATTAGGACATAAAGCAGAATTATATAGTAATACTTTTAAAAATCATGGATATAAATTTATGATAGATATGAATATTTGGTTAATTGCAATTTATAGGAATGCTATAGATAAAATAATAGAGATATCTAAAAATACTGAAGATCAAGAAGAATCACTTAAAAAAGTTGATGAATTATTATCAGATATCAATAATAAAGTATTAAAAGAATATAAAGTATTATATAATAGATTAGTTAATGGTATTTATAAAGATATAGTTAAAAGATTAAATGAAAAAGATGATATAGTTAAGAAACAATCAGAAAAACCAATTACAATAAAAGTAGTAAAAAATCCATTTTTAAAGTGTAAAAAAAGAAAGAAATATTATGATTAAAAAGATTGATTTATATGAGTGATATAGTATATTAATTATACTAATATAAAATGTTATTCATAGTAAAAAGTGTTACAATTAAAAAGAGGTGTTCTATGAAAAGATTATGTATTCCATCTACAATCATTAAAGAAAATGATATTGACCTAGATAAAGATGAATTTTATTTATTATTTAATTTCTTTATAACAAACTCCCTATGTAAGAATCAAAGTAAAAGGAAAAAAACATTAAAAGATTACGGATATAAAAAAATAAATGAAGTTAAAGGTATAAAAGATATTTTTTTAATAGATAACATAAATTTTGATATATCTAGTAGTGATTCTTTATTATCAGAAGAATTAATAAACTATAATTTATTAGATGATAAGATATTTGATATTACATATGAAAGAGGATTAATTATAAATTATAAAGAATCTAATAATTACTATAATTATTTCCATGCAATAAGAAATAGTTTAGCTCATGGTGAATATACTATGAAACTAAATGAAGATAATGAAAAAGTATTAATTATGCAAAATAGTGAAGGAAACTCTATAAAAGCAAGAATGATTATTAAAGTAGATACACTAATTAAAATAATCAAAATAATAGATAAAAATAATATAATATTTAAGAACTAATAGTAAATAATATGTAAAAATTATCTAATTTCTAAAAATAAAAAAGAAAAATAACATAAATTATTAGAAATAATGTTATAATTAAAAAGCCGAAAAAACTTGATTTTTAAGGAATTAGGTGTTATAATATAGCCACTTTTAGGAATATGATTTCTATAAGAAGGGGTGTTTTATTACAGAAAAAAATAGACACATTTATGCACCAACAGTGTCTTTTTTATTAGGAGGGGTTAGATGAAGAAAAAGAAAATATGTTTAATATCATCATCGGGTGGTCATTTTGAACAATTACTAATGTTAAGAAAATTATCAGATGAATATAATGTTTTTATAGTAACTGAAAAAACAAAATATAATAAGAAAGATAAAAAGATTAATTATTATGTTTCTCAAGTTAACAGAAAAGAAAAATTATTTATATTTAAAATGATTAGAATATTTTTTAAATCGTTATACATTTTTATTAAAGAAAGACCTGACGTTGTTATAAGTACTGGAGTACTTGCAGCAATCCCAATGATGTTTATAGGACACTTCTTTAAGAAAAAAGTTATTTATATTGAATCTTTTGCAAAAATAAGTAGTCCTACAATGACAGGTAATTTAATTTATAAAAAGCATATTGCTGATCAATTCTATGTTCAATGGGAACCTATGTTAGAATTCTACCCTAACGCAATATATAAAGGGGGAATTTATTAATGAAAGAACGAAAAATATATATTGATTGGTTAAGGGTATTTGCATGCCTTTCAGTTATATTGATACACGTCTTTACAACTGCTAGAACTGATTTTCCATTACATAGTGATATGCAAGAGACAATATCTAAAGTATTTCAAAATTTATTTCATTTTGCAGTTCCAGTTTTTTTTATGATAACAGGCTATTTGTTTTTATCAAAAGATGGAGAAATGAGTTTTGCTAATTTCTTTAAAAAGTATGTGGTGAAATATATAATAGCTATTTTTACATTTGGTTATGGATATGCAATTCTTGAAGAAATATTTAATAAAAATAATGAGTTAACAGTGCCAATCGTTGCACTGATAAATACGCTTCAAGGAAAAACCTGGGCACACATGTGGTATTTATATGCATTGGTTGGAGTTATGTTATTGATGCCTATAATAAAGAGATTAAAAGAACATAGAGAAAGCAATGTTAAGTATATAGGGATAATTTTATTGGTATCATCTTTTATAGTTCCATTAATTGAAACCTTTTTTGATGTGAAAATTGGATTTGATTTAATAATTAAGTCTCCATATTTATTATATGCAATTATTGGATATTATTTAGGTAATAGTAAGCTAGAATTAAAACCAGGTAAATATATAATTGGTCTAGTACTATCTGCTGTAATCATAGTATTAATAGAGATAATCAATATATTTTGTCCAAATATGTACACAGAAAAACTATCAAGCTTAGGCAATTATGATTCACTAATAGTATTAGTTTTATCTATATGTATATTTGTATTATTTAAGAAAATTAAATTCAATAATAAAATTATAAGTTTTATCTCAAATAATACGTATGGAATATACTTGATTCATATGCTTTGGATAAATATTATTTACAAATTTTTCAAGTTTAATATATATGAAAACTATTTGGTTGTTAGATGCCTACTAGTATATATAGCAGTATTTATAGCAAGTTTAATAACAACATATATAATAAAAAAATTACCATTAATAAAAAAAATTGTTTGAGGTGATAGTCATGATATTAGTAACAGTAGGTTCTCAAAAATTTCAATTTAATAGATTATTAGAAAAGATTGATGAACTAATAGATAAAAAAATAATTACTGATAAAGTATTTGCACAAATAGGTGTAAGTGATTATAAACCAAAGAATTATGAATATACAGATTTCACAACGCAAGATGAATTTAATAAATTATTAGATGAATCAACTATAGTAATTACACATGCAGGTACTGGAGTAATAGTAAATGCAGTAAAAAAAGAAAAGAAAATAATAGCTATTCCAAGATTAGCAAAATATAATGAACATGTAGATGATCATCAAATTCAATTAATAAAACAATTTGAAGAATTAAACTTCATCGAGCCATGCTATGAAATAGAAAACCTAGAAGAATCATTAAGAAACATAAAATGTAACAAGTATAATAAATATGTTTCTAATACAGATAATATAATAAATTGCATAGTTGATTTTATAGATAATAATTAAAGTCAATAATTTGTTTTTTGAAGAAGGTGATCAAAATGAAAATACTAATGATAATGACATCAAATTTTCATCAAAGTGGTATAACAAATGTTGTTTTAAACTATTATCATAGTCTGATAGAAAACTATGATTGTGAGGTGGACTTTGTTGTACCAAATAAAATTGATGAAAAATTTATTAAAAATAATAGATTAGAAAATGCACATTTTTTTGTGATGCCAAGAAAAATGAGAATTTTGTGTACACCATTATACATTAGAAAATTAAAAAAAATAATCAAAATAGGACAATATGACGTTGTTCATGCACATGGAAGTAGTTCGTTACTATTTTTTGAATTGTATTCTGCAAAATTAGCAGGGGTAAAAGTTAGAATTGCCCATTCACACAGTGTTAAAACTGAACATCCATTTTTTCATAAATTACTAACAAAACCATTTATGAAAGTTTATACTAAAGCCATTGCATGCAGTGTAGAAGCTGGTAACTGGTTGTTTAAAAATAATAATTTTGAAATAATAACGAATGGATTTGATATAAGAAGATTTAAATATGATGAGAATTTTAGAAATAAAATTAGAGATAAATATAGCATTAAAGACAATGAAGTATTATTAGGGCATGTTGGCTTATTTAATGAAACTAAGAATCAAATATTCTTGGTAAAGATTTTGGATAATTTATGCAAAAAAAACAAAAACTATAAGTTACTTCTTGTTGGTGATGGAATCTTGAAAGAGAATGTTATTAAATATGTAGATGAAAAAGGATTAAAGGATAAAGTAATTTTTTTTGGTACAACAAATAAGCCAGAGGATGTTTATTCTGCTATGGATATATTTTTACTTCCTTCAAAATTTGAAGGACTAGGTATTGTTGCAGTTGAAGCACAAATTAGTGGATTACCATGTATAATATCAAATAGTGTACCTCATATTGTAGCAATAAATAAAAATGTTAAGTTTTTGAATATAGAAAATAGTGATATTTCTTTATGGTGCGATAATATAGAAAAAATTGATAAAGATGATTTAAGAGAAAATAATGATATTAGTTTTTATAAAGAATACGATATTGATAATTGTCATAGTAAATTATATAAAATTTATGTTGAAGAACTAAAAAAATAATAAATAAGGGCAGTGAAAAGATGAAAACAAAAGAAATAACTCTTAGTATAATAATACCGGTGTACAATGTTTATTCATACCTAGAAAAATGTATAACTAGTGTTATAAATCAAGTAAATAATGAGTTAGAGATATTATTAATAAATGATGGTTCAACTGATAATAGTGATGAATTATGTGTAAAAATGGAGCACAAATATAGTAAATATATAAAATATTATAGTAAAAGCAACTCTGGTTTATCAGATACAAGAAATGTTGGAATCAATAAGTCAAATGGAAAATATATAATGTTTTTAGATTCTGACGATTATATTGAAAATAATTTGACTAAAATTATTCAAATTCTAAAAACAGAAAATCCAGATATTTTATATTTTGGTTATAATAAGGTATTTAATGACGACAAACAACCATTTTATTCATTTAAATCAGAGCAAGATAAAATATTTAACAAGGATGATTTTATAATTTATGAATTATCCAATCGAAATTTATCAATACCTGCATGCTTTGGAATATATAGAAAAAAAATTATTATAGATAATAATATAATGTTTGAAAAAGGAATTTTACATGAAGATGAAAGATGGTCACCAATTGTATTGTTAAATTCAAATATTATATATACATCTAGTTTAATTGTTTACAATTATATTCAAAGAGATGGCTCAATAACACATAAAAAAGATAAGACTAAAAATGGATTGGATTTGATTGATACATGTTACTATTTGGATAAATTGACGAATAAAATTGAACAAAAAAAAATAAAGAAACTTATGAGAAATAGAATAGCAATGGTATATATGAAAGCAGTTGTTATAGGTAACTTAAGCGATAATAAGAAGATTGATAGATTTTTTCCAATAAAAAGGGTATGTTTTATTAAAGATTACTTAAAAGCATTTTTATTCATGTTTAGCACTAATATGTATATAAAGATTAACAAGAAGCTAAAAGAGGAGTGATACTATGCAAAAGAAACTAGAATTAAATTTAGTTTTATATTGCTTATGGATAGCAATTTTTAAATTTTTCCTATTGCCGAAAGAGGTTCATCAGTTTATAAAAATAATAGCAATTTTATATATTGTAATATTTATATTAAAGAACGTACAAATAAAGGCAAAGGAATTTAAATGGATTCTTTTATTAGGAATACTTCAATTTTTATCTTCATTGTTTGGTTATTATAAGGGATTTATAACAATAAATAATCTAATAGATTCAATATTAGATGTAACATGTATTTATTGTATGTTTACTATTGTTACTTATGCTGTGAAAAATAAAAAAACAAATTTAGTAATAAATAGTTTGTTTAATATATTATTAATTTACAATATAATTAATATAATTTCTGTTTTTGTAATAGGTGTTGATCCAAGAAGCTTACTTATTTATTTTTTAGGTAATAAGTTTAGAACAAGTTACTATTTAATATTATTTGTTTGTATTTGGTATATGAAAAAGCAAATTGATAATAAAAGAATAAATAAAGTATTATTGTTATTATTGATTCTTTTTACGATTGGAATTTGTAAGCATGTAAATTGTACTACTGCTTTGGTTGGAAGCTTTTTACTATTTCTTTTATTAATAGATAATGAAAAGATTAAAAGTCTATTATCAAATCAAAAATTATTAACAATTCTTATTATTTCTTCTGGTTTTATTATTGTAATGCTAGACTATATTCTTACTAATCAGAGCATTAGTTATTTCATAATAAATATTTTACATGAAGATTTAAGCTTGACTGGAAGAATGAAAATATATTCTTATTTAAAAATAGTATTTTACCAAAGTCCACTGCTTGGGCATGGCTATGGAAACTATTCTGTTGGAACAATGGTTGGATATGGAAATGCTCAAAATTCAGTGTTTCAGTATTTAATTGATTATGGCATTTGTGGATTTTTAATACTGATTATTACTATATATAAGCTAACAAAGAAAGATAGAAAATTAAAAGTAACAAATATAACATACCCGTTGTATATTTATTTATTTGTTATAATTATGTGTGCGACTGTAGAAATCGTTTTTAATCATATTTTCTTTTTAGTATTATTTTTAATTTATAATTATAATCATCAGGAGGAATTAGAGAAATGAAAAAAATAGGAATCATGTCTATGCAAAGGATAAATAATTATGGCTCATTTTTGCAAGCATATGGATTAAAAAAAATAATCGAAGGTTTGGGGCATGATGTTCAATTCGTAGATTACGAATATGAAAAATGTATTGCAGATAAAAGAAAAAAAAGAAGCATATTTGAAAAATTAATATACAACATTAACATTGTGAAATTTTTGAAAAAGAAGATAATTCATAAGCAATTTAAAGAAATGTATCGAGATAGTTTAATGAATATTGGCGTTGCTGAAAAGAATATTAGACCTAATATAGATTCTTTAGTTATAGGTAGTGATGAAGTATTTAATTGCCTACAACCATATCCTGTTGGATATTCTAGAGAATTATTTGGAAAAAACTATGAGAACAAAAACGTAATATCATATGCTGCTTCTTTTGGACATACAAGTTATGAAGAATTAATTGAATACGGTATTGAAGATGAAATAAAGCAGATGCTTGCAAGCTTTAAAGCAGTTTCAGTTCGAGATAATAATAGCTTTGAAATAGCATCAAAATTATTACCATCATCAAAGATTAATATAAATATCGACCCTGTCCTTCTTTACAATTATTCCAAAGAAATAAGTAAATATAAGATATTAGAAGATAATTATATTATAGTTTATGCCTATGAACATAGGCTAAATTCTAACGAAGAAAAATATATAAGAAAATTTGCTAAAAAATATAATAAAAAAATAATTAGCATAGGTTTTTATCAAAGAATTGCTGACAAAAATATAGTTTGTGATCCTTTTAAAATGCTAGCATATATTAAAAATGCTGACTTTGTAATTACTGATACATTTCATGGAAGTGTATTTTCAATTGTTAACAATACACAATTTGCTACGATTATAAGAAATTCAAATAAAAATAAATTAGACTTTTTATTGGATTCACTAAAGTTAGGTTCTAGAAAAGTTAATGAATTAACAGATATAGATATATTATTTAATAAAAAACTTGATTTCAATGAAACAAATAAAATAATTGAAAAAGAAAGAGAAAAATCGATAAAATATTTAAATAATAATTTATAAAGAAAAGGGGGATAATATGAGTAATTCTAGTAAAAACAAATACTTATTGAAAAATACAATTATATTATCAATTGGTAACTTTGGTTCAAAACTAATATCATTTTTTCTCGTCCCTTTATACACAAATGTTTTGACAACATATGAATATGGTAAAATCGATTTAATCACAATTTTAAGTACAGTAGTTGTCCCTTTAATTACTTTAAATATTCAAGAAGCAGTTTTACGCTTTTCGATGGACAAAGATAAAGATAAAACAGAAGTTTTAAAGACTGGAACATTAATAATGATAATAGCAATTATATTATCGTTATTAGGAATACCTTTACTAAACTTGTTTGATGCAACAAAAAACTATTCATTTTTACTGGTATTATATATGCTATCATATATTGGTTCCCATATTTACTTGTGTTATATTAGGGGAATAGAGAAACTAGTTGATTACTCAATAATTAGTATTATTCAAACGTGCTTGATAGCCATTCTTAATATTATATTTTTAATTCCATTAAAACTAGGAATATCAGGGTATATTTTGGCCTATATTATTTCCTATTTTATAACATTTATCCTATGCTTTATAAGAGGAAATGTAATTAAAACTATTGATAATTTTAAAATAGATAAAAAAATAACTATGAATATGATTAAATATTCTGTCCTTCTTATTCCAAATTCTTTAATGTGGTGGATAATGAATTCTTTAGATAGGGTAATGGTATCTAGTTTTTTAAATGTTGAAGCAAATGGAGTATACGCAGTCTCATATAAAATACCGACTATTTTAATCACTTTCACAACTATCTTTAATCAAGCATGGATGTTTTCTGCGGTAAAGGAAAAAGATAGTGCTGATAAAGAAACATATACAAATAGTATTTTCTCAGCATTATTTAATATCGTTATAACTATATCTTTATTTATCTTATTAATTTTGAAACCACTTATGAAAATATATGTTGGGAAAGCATTTTATCTTGCATGGGAATATACTCCAGCATTAATAGTTGGAACAGTTTTCTTAACATTAGGGACATTTATTTCAAATGAGTATACTGCTCATAAAGATAGCATTGGCTTTTTAAAATCATCTACTGTTGGTGCTTTAATTAATTTGGTTTTGAACTTTTTATTAATACCAATAATTGGTGTAATGGGTGCCGCTATAGCTACATGTATAAGTTATATTTGTGTATATATTTTTAGAATATTTGATACAAAAAAATATTTGAAATATAAAGTATTGGATAAAGAAAAAATCATATATATTTCTTTATTGTTATTGTCCTCAATAGTAATTTATATTGATAATTATTTTTGCTATTTAATTTTATTGTTAATTTTATTAATTGATTTAATTATTTCAAGAAAATTTTGGTTTAAAATATTAAACAATATAAAAAGAAAGATTTTTAAGAAAAAGGTGAGAGCTTAATGATATGTGAAAAAGAAAAATGCACAGGTTGTTTTGGATGCTTTAACATTTGCCCAAAAAATGCAATAGAAATGTGTAAGGATGAATATGGTAATGTATTTCCACAAATTGTTAAGAAAAAATGTATAAATTGTGGATTATGTAAGAAAGTTTGCCCACAATTAAAAGAAAAGTTGGATTTTAAAAAACCAATAAAGGCATTTGCAATGTATAATAAAGAGCCAAATAAAAGAAAAGAAAGCACCTCTGGCGGAGCAGCAACAACATTTTATGAATACATATTAAACAATAAAGGAATAATATATGGGGCTTCTAATTTGTTCGGACTAAATGAATTTAAATTTATTAGAATTGATAATAAATTGGATTTATATAAAGTAAAAGGTTCAAAATATGTTCATTGTTATATAAATAATACAATGAAACAAGTAAAAGAAGATTTACTTGCTGATAAAAAAGTATTATTTATTGGAACTCCATGTCAAGTATCAGGACTAAAATCATTTTTAATGAAAGATTATCAAAATTTGATAACGATTGATATTATATGTCATGGTGTGCCAAGTCAAAAGTTACTATTTGATGAAATAAGTAATCAAGGAATAGATTATAGGGATGTTTATTATGTTTCTTTTAGAGATGATAAATTATTTAATTTTAAATTATTAGATAATAATAGAAAAATACTATTAGAGAAAAAATCATATAATGTAGATTACTATAATCATTTTTTAAAAGGAGATATTTATCGAGAAAATTGTTATGATTGCAGATATGCTAAAAGAGAAAGAATATCAGATATTACTATAGGAGATTTTTGGGGGTTAGATAAAAACTCAAAAATATATGACGATGAAAAAAAGGGAATCTCTGTGGTATTACCGAATACTCAAAAAGGATTAGACTTAATTAAAAGTATAAGCAGTGATTGTAATATAGAGGAAAGAACAATAGATGAGGCTTGTAAAACAAATGGTCAGCTGAACAGACCGATGAAAAAAAGCAAAGAATATAATACATATAGAAAATACTATCCTAAATTAGGTTATAGAAAAACAATGAAAAAAATGCGATCTATAAAAAGTAAAGTAAAAAAAATATTAAAAAGAATATTAAAAAAAGTATAATCAAATAAGGAGAAAAATATGAAAATAGCTGTTGCTGGTACTGGTTATGTTGGTTTATCTCTAGCAACATTACTAAGTCAAAAAAATGAGGTGTATGCATTAGATGTAATACCAGAAAAAGTAGAGATGATAAATAATAGGATATCTCCAATAAGAGATGAAAAGATTGAGGAGTTTTTTAAAACTAAAGATTTAAATTTAAAAGCAACACTTGATTATAAAGAAGCATTTACAGGTGCAGAATATGTTATAATTAGTACTCCTACTAATTATGATGATGAATTAAACTATTTTGATACTTCTTCTGTAGAAGATATTATAGAAAAAGTAATTAGTTTAGGAATAGAAACTACTATGGTTGTAAAATCAACAATTCCAGTTGGATTTATTGAAAGTATGAAAGAAAAATATCATATAGATAATATTTTATTTTCACCTGAATTTCTAAGAGAAGGAAAAGCATTATATGATAATTTATATCCATCAAGAATTATTGTAGGAGAAAAAAGCAAAAGAGCTGAAATATTTGCAAATTTATTAAAAGATGCTTGTTTAAAAGAAGATGTAATTATTAAATATATGGATTCAACCGAAGCAGAAGCAGTAAAATTATTTGCTAATACTTATCTTGCATTGAGAGTATCATATTTTAATGAATTAGATACTTACGCTGAATTAAAAGGATTAAATACAAAAGATATAATTGATGGAGTATGTCTAGATCCAAGAATAGGAGACCATTATAATAACCCATCATTTGGATATGGAGGTTATTGTTTACCAAAAGATACAAAACAATTACTTGCTAATTATAAACATGTTCCTCAAAACTTAATTGAAGCAATAGTAAAAAGTAATGATACTAGAAAAGATCATATTACTAGAATGATACTTAGAAAAAGTCCTAAAGTAGTTGGAATATATAGATTAACCATGAAAACAGATTCAGATAACTTTAGAGCAAGTGCTATTCAAGGTATAATAGAAAGATTAAAATTTTATAATGTAGAAGTTGTTATATATGAACCAACATTAAAAACAGATACATTTAATGATTGTAGAGTTATTCATGAATTTGATAATTTTAATGAATTAGTTGATGTTGTCTTAGTAAATAGAATGGATGAACAGATTAAACATATAACAAAAGAAATATATACAAGAGATTTATTTGCTCGTGATTAAAAATCACAATATTAAACATATAATCAATCATAAACAAGTATAATTAATAAAATAAATGGAATTCTTCTTCTGAAATTTAATAAAACTAGGAAAGAAAACATTTTTATTATAACATCATAATGAATAAAGGATGTGATAATGTGGAAATAAATAATTACTTTTTTTCAATAATAAATCAATATATGAGAAAATTAAAAGATAAATCAAAAGTTAATGTTAATGTGCAAGAGCTATATAACAAATATGGTTATGGATACAAAGGCATTAATGATTCAAATTTGTTAATGGAGCTGGAAGAGTACAATATGATGCAAGATGTTCCTTTTCTAGCAACAGGCCAAAGTGGTTATTTTCATGAACAAATAATGAATAATGGATTAGGAAGTTGTAAATTAAATCCACAAGATATTGAAGATGCAAAATATATATCAAGCTGTTTTGGAAAAAATACTAGATATTCGGCTAATAATATTCCGATAACGTATACAACATTATTAGGAACTACCGAATTCAATTATGGCACTCAAACATTTCCAGCAGGAATATTTGAAGACGTTTTTCAATGTAGCCCAATGCATGATTTTCCTATTCAACCAATAGTTGGAGAAAGTGAACAAGACTTTTTCTTAAGATTGCTAGAATATCAAATTGATTCATCTGAAACATTTAATATTATGAATAAACAAGAAGTATTAAATAGAGGAAAAAGATTAATAAAAAACTTTTGTGCTCATAAAAATAAAATATATCTAATAAAACTAAGTGATATTCAAGATATTAAGGCTAGTTTTGGAGATGTTGTAGGATTAAGGGATGGAAATGCATCATTTGAAGAGGCCCAACAAATTATTCATGATTTATTACCATTTAATGAATTATTATCTTCAAATTATATTAGTCCCAATATGATATATAATGATTCAAATATGAAGAGTGAGTTTGGTATAGCATTATATGGCATAATTTCTTATGAAAAAGTTCAATATATAGAGGTTGAAAGCAAATTTGAAATGGTACAAAGAAGAGCAATTGAATTAGGATATTCAATTGGTGATACTATTCAGCAGAATCAGACTACAGAAATCATTTCTACTATTAAAAGATAGATTAACAAGAACCATAAGATTATTATTTAAAACTCATATAAAAGAAGAATTAAAGGGAAATGACTTAGAAATAATTATGAATAAGAAATAGAAAGAAAAGAGGTAAGTTTATGTCACAATTATTACTAGATATATTAGGGTCTTATACAGTGTTTCAAGGATTATCATTACTAGTACTATATCCATTATCTACGATAACAGAGCATCATTATTATGCTAAATTAAATAATGAAGGATATATAAGAGAAGAAGAAAACTTAACATTAAAAGAAGAAATAAAAGAAAATATAAAATTATATTTATCATTGTTTTTTAAACCAGGAATGCCATTGGTATTTGATTTCCTTTTTATTTTTGCACCTAATTATATTTTAAAAAAAATAAAAGAAGAAGAATTAAAAAAAGGAATAATTAAAAAAATCGAGAAGGAATCTATAAACATAAAAGAAGCCAATAAATCATTAGGAGAAAATATAAGTATAAGAAATAAAGATAATAGATATGATAAAGGATTAACGGAAGAACAAAAGGCATGGTTTGATAGAGAATGGGATAAATGGTATAAAGAAGAATTCTTAAGTGGTAGAGTTTTAGAAAGAATAACGAGTAGA
>CAMOWA010000037.1 GCA_946628005.1 uncultured Caryophanales bacterium | reverse complement strand
TTCTAAACATAGAACAAACACAGTTACTAATAATTTATTCATCAAATATCACACCCTATCTAACATACTTAATATCAGAAGCATATCCATCTTCGATACTTATCAATACATCATCACCAATAGTACCAAAATCCATTCCATTTTTAGATTCAAAAACCATTTGCCCATCGAAATTATTTCCAATCCAAATACCAGAAAGTCCATCAAAATAATCAATTAAGTCTCCATTTTTTAAATCATCTGAATTAGAAGGTAAATCATATAAAATAAATCTAAAATTATTACTATTACGTGATAGATTTATTAAATCAGAAATAGAAAAGATATCTTCTCCAGAATTATTTTTAGATTTTTCTTTTAACTTCCTATTTAGTTCAGTATAATTTAATACCAAAACAACAAACTTTTCATCACTTTTTAAATTACTATATTTTATTATATTATTCCGTAAAGCTAACATAACTTTAGAAAAACCATTACTATATACTTTTATATTACCATATTGATTTATAGTTATATTTTCGAATCCATTTAAAATAATCATTTTAGTCTTTTGTACACTAGTAATTACTTGTTGAAATCCATTTAAAAATTTAATAAATGAACTAATTCTATCAGAAGAAATAACATTAACCAACTTATTAAAATTATAAAATCCAATCTGAGCTGTTTTTAAACTAACGCCTAAAGGGACAAAATCAATAGTTGAAATATATTGTCTAACAGAATCAAAAGTAACATTATCAGGAACTCTAGGTACAGGCTTTGCCTTAGTTTTTAAATACATATTAAGCTGATTAATAATATTTTTCAAATATTTTAACTCATTATCTTGTTCAAAAAACAAACTTGTTTGAAACTCATAACCTTCACCATCAATATTTACAATACCACGTCCAGGATTTTTCTTTATAACCGGATATTGATTAAAAAAAGTATGATAATCATCTGGATCAGAAACATTAAGCATAATAAATTGACTAAAACATTGCTCTGCAGAATAACCTAGCGAATTAGAAGTATTACCAGAAATAATAAAATTAACACCATACTTAGAAGAATTTCTAGCAAGAGGGATAATATATTCTTCTAAGAAATAATCAAAGTTCTCCTTAAAAGTATCTATATCATATAAGAAAACAAGTATATTTGGAAATGGAGCTTTCTTTTTTTTGACATCATTTAAAAAATCTCCACCATTTTCAGAATAGTATTTTTGTCTTTTAGCAATTTCCAATTGTAACATAAAAACCAAAAAAGATAATTCCTTTTTATCAGTAATAGTTAATATATCTCCTACTTGAGGTGCATCAGCAAATTTTTTCAATTTTTCTGCACCCATGTCAAGAATATAAATATTAACTTCTTCACTATTATGATTAATTATAGTTGAGGCAATAATAGTAGAAAATAGTGTACTTTTACCACTTCCACTATTACCAACTATATAAGTATTTCCTCCATAAGTGAGTGGTAATGTTACTAAACCTTGTCTCTGAGCTTTAGGATCATCATACTCTCCAATAACAGGATTTATATTATATAATTCAGTATTAGGACGATATTTAGCAATCAATCGATTATATGATAAAACTTCTGGTATATTATCCAACCATAATTGATGATACTTATAATTTCCCTTTTTAGCAACATCAATTAAATATTTTACAATATTTGTAAGTTCTTCTCCTAATGATTGTTGTGAATCTTTCTTTGACTTTGTAATACTATAATTAGCATTTTTATATATTTCACCAAGAGAATTTATAAAAGATATGTTATTATCAAGCTTTGATACAGCCCGATCAGAAGGAACATATTCTACACCGGAATAAGCAGATTGAGCCAAAATATAGTATTCATCATATCCAATTTGTAAATAAAATCTTCCAGACTCCTTTAAGTAAGCAGCATCAGGTTTTCTAAGCATTTCACTACTATCCTCAGCAGTTTGTACTTTACAACATATTTTAAATTTAGAATTTGACCAAACCTGATCATCAACAACGCCGCTTGGTTTTTGAGTAGCCAAAATCAAATGAATTCCTAAACTACGTCCAATACGAGCAGCACTAACTATTTCATCCATAAAATCTGGTTGTTGTTGCTTTAACTCAGCAAACTCATCACAAACAATAAATAAGTGAGATAAAGGTTCATCTATCTGACCATCACGAACTAAAGCTTGATACTTATAAATATCAATAGTACCAGTATTTAAGTTTTCTTTAGCACGATTAAAAATCATTTGTCTTCTTTGTAATTCACTTTTTATAGAAACTAACGTACGATTCATTTCAGAAGTATCCAGATTGGTAATTGTTCCAATAAGATGAGGTAATTTCATACCAGTTTTACGATTTTCAAACGCTCCAGCTAACCCACCACCTTTATAATCAATAAGAACAAACTGTACTTCATCTGGACTATAATTAACAGCAAGAGAAAGTAAATATGTAATAATTGTTTCACTTTTACCAGAACCAGTCATACCAGCAATTAATCCATGTGGCCCATGTTTTTTTTCATGTAAATCCAAATATAAAATATTACCTGAAGTATCAATTCCAATAGGAGCAGCTAAAGTATTAACAATCTGAGAATTCTTCCACCGATCAGAAGAATTTAATTGTTCAACATTCCCAACATTATACATTTCAAGAAATCCAAATTTTTCAGGTAAAGTGATACCAGTATTTTCAATACTTGCTTTTATAGGAATATTAGCAAGTTTTCTTAAACAAATTGAATAATCAATATTTTTTTCTGCAAATTCTGGTAAAAAAGAAATAATATCATTTTCTTCCATATCACTTTTAAATAAAGTAGCACTATTAGCTGAATAATCACAAAAATAATTGCAACCATCTGGTACTTCAGTTAGTTTAGAAGCAAATACAACAAAACTAAAACCATAATTATTATTTGAATGTAAAACATCACTTATAATTTTAATGTTTCTATATTTATTAATATCATCACATATAATAACATAATAAGGATAAAATGCAGCTTGCTCAGACAAAGTAGAACGTTTTAAAAATATTTTATATAACTCACTAGAAAGTGTCTCTGCATCTTGAAGACTAGTAGCAACATATCTAAAACTACGATCATCATTCCAACAATGATTTAAAATTTTAGCAGAATATAATTTAGAAGTATCATCTGTAAATAAAACTATTTTCACTTCATGATAATCATGTAAAGAAGCTACTTGAATAATTAAAGACTCAATAAACTTATTATATTCCTTTTTAGAATTTATAAAAGCTATACTATTTTTCAAAGAAAAAGTTAATGGAGCTCTATCAATATACTTATACTTTTGAACTAAATTATCTAAATCAGTTTGAAGTGAATTTTCATTCACAACAAAATCAGGCTTACTATATTCAAAATGACAATTTAATAAAACTTTACCAGTACCTAATCTAATTTTTAAAAATTGTTCTTGTCCTTGATTTAAAGAAAATAAATTAGAAGATCTATTAAAAATTATGTTTTGACACTCTTCTAAAGATAAATTATTTAAAAATAAAGCCGCTTTTTGCTCATTCATTACTTTTTCTAAATATTCTTTCTTTTGTTCTAAATATTTAGTATATAATTTAATTTTATCTTTATTTCTTCTTTTTACTCGCATCTTATCAACAAATCTTTCAATAAAAGGCCAGATAAAACAAAGAATAAGCATAACAATTATCATAACTACAGTCGTATAAAGAGTTTCTTCATCCACCTCTCCCCTACTATAATTACGAATAGTATAAAATGTAGTAATTAATGTCGTAATTCCCATCAAAGCAGTAGGAATAATAGTCATTATAATAGACTGAAACTCAGGATTTTCATCATCATCAGGAGATTTTAACTCAATTGAAATTTCATTAATCTTTTTAAAGAAAACAGGTGATTTAGAAAAATAATCATTTTGTCCATAATAATCAGAATATGTTTGAAATAAAGAATTAAAATTAGGCACAGACAAAACCTTCATCGGAGCGTTAAGTAAATTAGTATTTATAGTAATACTAAAAATAGAATTATTTAAATATATTAAATTACCACACACGACAAACTTAAAACCAGAAATAAAAACTTTATCAAAGCTATCTAGAAAACCTTCATTTTGCAAAATACCATTAATAAATAATCCTTGTTTCAAATCTAAGTTACGAATATACCATTTAGATTTATCATAAACCAATTCAAATTGTTGCTCTGAGAAACGTGTATTTAAAATAACTAAATCACAATTTGAACTTTTTCCAACAATAATTTTACCTGAATTATCAATAGATTTAATAATATATTTGTTTTCATATAAAGGCATACAAAATAAAGAAATCTTTTCTCCATCTACAGTAGACAAAGAATACCAATTATATAAAGACAATTCACACGATTTAATAAATTGATTATTAGAAATAATCCTAACATTTTCATTTGAATTAATAACCCATTTAGAAGATGCCGCAACAACATTTATTAGACTACGAGTATTTCCATCAGAATCGCAATCTTCAAGCATATAATTACCAGAAACAACTAAAGGTAACCTAAATGTAAAAATCTTATCAAAATGAATAATATATATTAACATAAAACCACCATCTTATTCTCTAAAATATATTATATCAAAAATAAAATAAAAAAAATATATAAAAATCCAAAAAAAAACAATGCAAAGCATTGATTTTTATTTAACTTCAACAGTAGCACCAGCTTCTTCAAGCTTAGCTTTGATTTCATCAGCTTCTGCAGTAGGGATATTTTCCTTAACTACACCATTAGAATCTACAATATCTTTAGCTTCCTTTAATCCAAGTCCAGTAATTTCTTTAACAACTTTAATTACACCAACTTTTCCAGCTCCTGGATCAGAAATAGAAACAGTAACTGTACTAGGTCCTTCTTCAGCAACAGCTCCAGCAACTGGTGCAGCAACTGCTACAGCACTTGGATCAACACCAAATTCTTCCTTCATTGCATCAACTAATTCTTTAATTTCTAATAAATTCATTTCTTTTAAGCTATTAATAAAATCTTCTTTATTTAACTTTGCCATTTTTTATTTCCTCCTATTCAAATTTAATTTTCTTCTTTTTGTTGACTATATAAGTCCAAACATATTGACAAGTCTTTAACTAATCCAATCATACCACCAGCAAGCATAGTAAGTAGACCATCTCTAGATGGAATAGTTGCATATTCAGCTAACTTAGTAGTATCAGCAATTTCTCCATCAACAACACCAACTTTTAAAATTAAAGCTGGATGTTCTTTTGCAAAATCGGATAAAACCTTAATTGGAGCAATTTGATCATCACTATATGCCAAAGCACTAGGACCATTTAAAAAATCCTGAACCTCAATATTCAAATCCTTAAAAGCAATTGACATTAAAGTATTCTTATACACCTTATAATCAGCATTTACTTCTCTCAATTTAATACGTAACTCTTTTGCCTCAGCGTCAGTAATACCACGATAATCAAATAAAACAATAGATGATGAATTTTCAGCATGGTTTTTAATTTCTCCAACTATTTCCTGTTTTCTTTGTAAAATTGCTTGATTTGCCATAATACACCTCCTTCAATATATTAAAAGTACCATAAAAAGTTCCTCTACCATATAATAAAGGAACTTAAATAAGATAAAAGTCCTCGGTAGGATTTACTATACCTACTGTCTATGGCACCTATAAACATAAAATATTATATATTAAATGAAATTATTTGTCAAAGCTAATTTCAACTTTTATACCAGGACCCATACTAGATGAGATTGAAATATTCTTAATATAATCACCTTTTACAGTTGCAGGTTTAACTCTTAAAATTTGAGAAACAAAAGCATCCATATTAGCAAGTAAATCTTCCTCAGAAAATGAAACTTTTCCAATTACACCATGAATATTACCAAAACTATCAGTACGATATTCAACACGACCTGCTTTAACTTCTTCTACAGCTTTAGCTATGTCTAAAGTAACAGTTCCTGTTTTAGGATTAGGCATTAAACCTTTAGGTCCTAAAACTCTACCTAATTTTCCTAATAATGGCATCATATCAGGAGTAGCAATCATTGTATCAAAATCAAACCAATTCTCTTTTTCAATTTTTTCTAACAAATCTACATCTCCAACATAATCTGCTCCAGCATCTTGTGCTTCCTTAGCCTTTGGTCCTCTAGCAATTACAAGTACTCTCTGAGTCTTACCTGTACCTTTTGGTAAAACTATCGCACCTCTTAATTGTTGATCAGCTTTTTTTGTATCGAGATTCAATCTCATAGCTATTTCAACAGAACCATCAAATGAACTAATAGAAGTCTCTTTAACTAATTTAATAGCCTCTTCTTTAGTATATACTCTACCTTTTTCAATTTTATTTAAAGCTTCAGTATATTTTTTACTTCTTTTCTTCATATTTTCTCCTCCTTATGTGGTAAAAGCGGATTTTTATAACCTTCCACTAGGCAACTTTTTTTATTCCATACCTTCAATAGCAATACCCATATTTTTAGCAGTTCCAGCAACAATCTTCATAGCTTCTTCTACAGTATATGCATTCAAATCAGGTAATTTAATCTCAGCAATTTCTCTCAAAGCATCCTGTGAAATAGTAGAAACGATTTCTTTAGAACCATTAACAGAACCCTTCTTAATTTTAGCATATTTCATTAATAAAAATGCAGTAGGTGGAGTTTTAATAACAAAATCAAAACTTCTATCTTCATAAATAGAAATCTCAACAGGTAAAACATCACCCATTCTATCTCTTGTAGCTTCATTATACTTCGTACAAAAATCTTGCAAATTAATACCTGCAGGTCCTAAAACTGTACCAACTGGTGGAGCTGGTGTAGCTTTTCCTGCCTCAATTTGTAATTTAATTTTCTTTATTGCTTCCTTTGCCACGAAAAACACCTCCCATAACTAAGTTTTCGCGAGTGGTCCAAATAGCTTGATTACCGCTTAAAAATGCAAACCATGCTTCCCACTAAATCTATATCAAAAAAATATAGCCATTAAATAATAACATAAAAAATAAAATTATGCAAGTCTAAGCCTTTTCAATCTGTCCTAATTCAACTTCAACAGAAGTTTCTTGCCCAAATAAGTCTACAATTAACATAACCTTTTGATTTGGAACATCAACATTATCAACAATACCAAACATTCCTTGGAATGGACCAGCAACAATTTTAACTTTTGTACCTGAAGTTAAATCAGTATCAACATTCATACGACTAATACCCATATTTCCTAATATATTATCAACTTCATATGGTTGTAATGGAGTAGGCTTTGCACCCTTACCACTTGATCCAATAAATCCTGTAACCCCTGGAGTATTACGAACAACATACCAGGCTTCATCTGTCATAACCATCTCAACTAAAATATATCCAGGAAACATTTTTTTTACTTTTTCTTTTGTTACACCATCTTTAACTTCAACTACTTTTTCTTCTGGAATTACTACTCTATAAATATAATCTTTCATATCCATAGATTCAGCACGCATCTCAAGCTTTTCTTTTACTTTATTTTCATGACCAGAATAAGTATTAACTACATACCACTGTTTATCCATAAAATTGCTCCTTACTAATGAAATAATGATTGAAAAAATGCAAATACAACATCAATACAATAGAAAAATAATGAACAAAAAATAATAAAACAAACTGTTGCAATAGAATATTTAATCATATCTTTTTTATTAGGCCAATGAACTCTTAAAAATTCACTTTTAACACCATTACAAAAAATACGAAAACGCGTAATAAAATTGTCTTTTTTCTTATCATGACTCTTATTTGTTTCATTAGATATTATCTTTTTTTTACTATTGTCTTGCTTTTTAGTCTTTCTCTTTTCAATTGTTTTTCCTACATTATAACTATCATTTATTTTCTTTTTTTGAATTTCTGCCATTTTATCACCAAATTTCTTTCAATCAAAATAAAAACACCAAACGTGTTAATCAAAAATAAAATAACATACAATAGATAAAATGTCAACTAATACAAACAAAAAAGACTTATAAAATAATAAGTCAAACTATGATGCAAAACTAATAATAAACAAAACAATCTCTACAATTAAAGCAACAAAGAAAATAATTGTAGGAATAATTAAAAAATAAGAGAAAGCGGCATTTTTTTTCTGTTTGCTCAAATAATAATAAATATATTCATTAATGAAGTCGTTAGTTAAAGATTCTTGTTGAAAATTATCGGTATTAATTGTTTCTCCAACATCTTTTCCTAAAGAAACCAATTCTCTTTTACCTTTCTCTAAAGAAAATTCACATAAATACACTCCTGCATTTCTTTGAAGAACCCCTCGATAATATGGAATATCAGAACTAGGTACAAATTGAAAAAAATCATCAAGATGCTCAATAAGAAAAGAAGAATCAAATTTTTTTAAATATGACTCTAAATCTAATCCTAACCCCTTAGAATAGTAATAAAGTTTAACATGCAATACCGAAGAATCATAAATATTTTTCTTAACGCATTCATCCCTCTTATAAAAATCATCAGGTAAAGGACTTGTAGAAGAAAACCAAATATATTGACTATCATTAAATAAGACATAGATTTTTGAAGGAGAAAAGTCATCAACCATATAATCATGATCATTTATATATTTCAATGCCCTATCCATATTCAAAAAAAGAGTTTGCTTTGAATTATCATCATAATGAACGTCAATCCATTGAGGCAAAGAAATCATATTATTATTATCATTATTATTCATAACATCACCATATCATAATAATGATATCATTAAATAATAAAATCAGTAAATATTTTTTTATATCTTTGTCTAAAATTTCTAAATTTATATTCTATAGTACTTATAGGTATTTCTAATAATAAACTAATTTCTTTATAAGAAAAACCATTAATTCTTAATTCTACAATAGCACTATCATTAAAAGACAAATTAAGAATAATATTTTTTAACTTTTTTAAAGATTCAAAATCAGTGATATGACTGTAAACATTGCTCCTAGTATCTATAATATCGTTAATTTCATCATAGTCATCATATGAAAAAATTTTACATCCTTTTGAAATTTTTTTACAAAAAGTCATCATCTTTCTTCTAACACATAAAACAATATATGAATATAATAAAACATTTTTATTTTCATTAAAACTAACTAAAGAGTTGAAAAAAGCAATATATGCTTCTTGTAAAAAATCATCATAATCGTACGCAAAATGTTTATACTTATGATAATATTCATTAGCAATACTTACTAATATTGGATAATATTTTTTAAATAAAATAGATTTAGAAGTATCATCATTTTCTCTAATCATATAAATTAATTCATAATCATTATATTTTTTATAATCCATATTCCCTACTTTCTATTTCGGATTATTTCATATATCATTATTCCTGAAGCAACACTAGCATTTAAGCTATTAGTATTTCCATACATAGGAATTTTAGCTAAAAAATCACAATTTTTAGCAACAAGTTTAGATATTCCATTTCCCTCATTACCAATTACCAAAGCAATTTTTCCTGAATAATCAATAGATCGATAATCTTGACTATTTTCCAAACTAGTTCCAACTATCCAAAAATTATGCTTTTTTAAATCACATATTGCTTGGGAAATATTATTTACTAGAACAATATTAACACTATCTAAAGTCCCAGCACTAGTTTTCATTACAGTAGAATTAATTAATACCTGTCTATTTTTAGGCAAAATAACATATTGAACACCAGCTGCTTCACAAGTACGTATAATTGCTCCTAAATTATGTGGATCTTCTAAATGATCAAGTATAACAACAAAATCTGTATCACTTAAAAATAAGTCATTTAACTTTTTATATGAATAATCCGGAATATCTAAAATTATACCTTGATGAACTCCATTACACAAACGATTCATTTCAATTTTTGTGCAATAATTAAAAGGGATTTTTAATTTTTTAACTAAGGAAATTATATTTTCATCTTCAAAATTATCTTGAAAATAAATTTTTTTAACTTTTTTATTTTTTTTTAACAAATCAAAAGCAACATTTTTACCATAAACTAACATATTTCACAATTAAAGATAAAATTCATAATTTCATCAATCCTTTCATTATTATTAATCAAATCATAATAACCAATAAGTGCTTCTAAACCAGTAGCATACTTATAAGTAATAATATCACAATTTTTAGGGTGAGATGTGGTTTTATAATTACGAGCTCTCTTAACAATAGATAATTCAAACTCATTAAAAAAATTTGAGTCAAGCAAAATTCTAATAAATTTAGCTTGACTAACTGCACTTACAAAACTAATTGAAGCTTTTTGCAAATCATTTACTTTAGCAAATCCTTGTTCAATTAAATGCCTTCTAACATAATTTTCATAAACACTATCACCTAAGTAAGCTAAAACTAATATATTTAAATCAAAAATTTTATTCTCCATAAAATCTCCTTATAAAAAGATTAGACAATCTAATCTTATACTTTTTCATAAGTGGTACCATCTTTTGAATCAATTAATTTAATTCCCATATCTAATAACTCATTACGAATTTGATCAGCTAATTCGTAATTTTTATTTTCACGAGCTTCACGACGAAGTTCAATTTTTTCAAGAATAATTTTTTGTAAATTCTCATCAATTTCATCTTCAGAGTGAAATAAATCCAAAGATAGAACTTTATCAAAATCTTGAATAATAATTCTTTTTGTATAATCATTTAAAGTAGAATCTTTCAATAAATCATATAATACAGTTAACATTAAAGACGTATTTATATCATTTTCAAAAGCTTCTTTAAACCTATCAGAATATAATTTAACAGCCTCAACGTCTAAACTCATCGTTTCTTCACTTAAAGAAATAATTTTATTTTTTAATTTTTTTAAGGAATTCCTAGCAACATCAAGAGATTCATAACTAAATATTAAAGAATTACGATAATGACTATTCAAACAAAAAAATCTATAATCTAAAGGAGAATAGCCTTTTTCTTTTAATAAAGAAATAGTCAAAAATTCACCATTTGATTTACTCATCTTTCCTGATTCATCATTTAAATGAGCACCATGACACCAAAAATTGCACCATTTATGTCCTAAAAAAGCCTCACTTTGAGCTATCTCATTTGTATGATGTGGAAAAATATTATCTACACCACCACAATGAATATCTAAATGTTCACCAAAAATTTTATAAGATATTCCTGAACATTCAATATGCCAACCTGGATATCCAACACCCCAAGGAGAATCCCATTTCATAACTTGATTTTCAAATTTAGATAAAGTAAACCATAAAACAAAATCCGCAGGATTTTTTTTGGATAAATCCAAATCCACTGTCTCACGAACACCAATTTTTAAATCATCAGGATTTTTTCCAGAAAGTTGATAATAATTATTAGCCTTACTAATATCAAAATAAACATTTCCATTAGAAATATAAGCATAACCATCATCTAATAATTTTTTTATCATCTCAATATAAATATTTATATTATCACTAGCTTTTTCAATAATTTCCGGAATTTTAATATTTAAACTAGACATATCATTTAAAAAGGCTTTCGTATAAAAATCAGCAATTTCATAAACTGTTTTTCCTTCACGTTTTGCACCTTTTTCCATTTTATCTTCTCCAGTATCCCCATCACTAGTTAAATGTCCAACATCAGTAATATTCATAGCACGAGTAACATCAAAGCCAAGATAGGTTAGACCTTTCTCTAAGACATCCTCAAAAATATAAGTACGTAAATTTCCAATATGTGCATAATGATACACAGTAGGACCACAAGTATACATCATAACCTTATTATCATAAAAAGGTTTAAAATCTTCAATTTCCCTTGTTAAAGAATTAAACAATTTCATTTAAATCACCCAATATAATTATAACAAAATAATTAAAAATATAAAAATCTTTTTTAATTAAAAAAAATGAAACAAAAATACAATTTTACATAAAAATAAAATGATACAAAATTACACGAAAAAATAATTATTTAATAAATAATTTACTTAAAACAATATAATAATTATATTAACAAATACTACATATAATTAACATATTATAGACTATTAAATCTAATATCTTAAAATAATAAAAAAAGATAACATAACTTATATATTTCTTAGAGTATGTAACTTATATGTCAAATTTATATAATAAAATCGTTTGAATTAAAAGATTAAAATATTTTGATAAAAATATCAAAACACTAGTAAATTTATTAAAATATTATAAATAATAATCTTTTAAATTTAGATTGTTCAAAATAATCAAAGATCTAATAATAATTATTAAAGACTTAATAAAATCAAAAAAACAGCCAATGCTTAAAACACTAACTGTTAAAAATTTATCACTTAACAAACAATATACAACAATTATCATAATAATGATAATGCAATAAAAGCGATAAACAAAATTACAAATAACTCAAGAAGTAATTTCCAACAATTCTTTAACCATTCTCCATATGATACCTTTAAATATGATAAAGTAGCCATTAAAACTAAACTAGTAGGCGCAAATAACATTGTAAATCCATACATTGATTGAAAAATAATTGCGGCATCTGCATAAACTTTTGAATTTTTAATTACTGAAGCATAATAAGGTATTATACTTTGGAAACTATAAGAAGCATCCGAATGGAATAAACCACATAACATACTAACAACAGCAGTAGTAAAAATATTAAATGATTTAGTAAATCCTAAAATAAATTTATAAATTACCAATGGGAAAGGATGGTAAACAACTAAAACTAAAATACTATAAATAAGAATAGTGATAACTGAAGGAGCAATAGCTCTCTTAGCTCCTTTAACAAAACCATCGATAGCATCATCAAAACTAATATTATAAATGAACATTAGTAAAACACTAGTCAATGCCATAGGTAAAAGTAAATCAACTACAGTCCAATTTCCAAAAGAGTTAACATTTCCAAGAATCTTAGAAAAAATAGGAAATTTAAATATAGTAAATTTTTGGATAGATTGAGTAATATTATCAAATAACTTAATATTAAATACACTCCATGGAATAAATGCTAAAACCATTACTATAAATAATAATAAGAATAAAACAACAAAAGGCCAAATCATGTGTGTTTTATTATCAGACTCAGGTACATATCTAACACTTGAATCATCATTTTTTATTATTATTACATCCTCACCAACTAAAGCTGCTTTATTATTATTCTTTTTACTTCCTCTAGAAGAAGTAGATTTTTTTGTTTGTGTTTTTGACTTAGTTGTAGTCTTTTTTGAAGTACTCTTTTTAGTCGAAGCAGATTCTTTAGAAGACTTAACTTCTATTTTTTCTTTAACTACATCTTCATTTTTTACTTTATCTTGATTCTTCTTATTAGTTTTTTCTACAATAACAGTCATTTCAGTAGAATTCATATAACGAATCATATTAAAAATAACTAGTACAGTAGAAACAAATAAAAGTACGAAACGAACACCAACTTGATAATCAGTATTTAAAGATAAACCAGAAAGTAAAATATTTAAATGAGAACTTGCATAAGTACTTCCTAACATACCAGCACATATCGAACCAACAATTGTATAAGCTGCAACAATTTTATCATATCCCATTAAAAATATAATAGAAACAATAAAAGGCACAAATACTGCAATACCTATATTTAATCCACAAACTGAAACTAATAAGGCAATTAGTAATATAAAAATAGACAAAAATAATTTCTCTGTTCCTTTCATAAAAGAAACTATTTTATCCAAGAAAGAACGATATGCAGGAATCTTAAATAATACTCCATAGAATCCTCCAACAAATACAAAAAATAATATAATATAAGCAAAAGCAGACAATGCAGTTGTTGGATAATTAAAGATATCAAATAATCCCATTTGAATACGTCCTTGCTCTGCATACTCACTTTGAAAACTGGCAGCTGGCAATATCCAAGTAAGTATCAGAAAGACTACCGCCGTTAATAAAACGACCTTACATAAATTTTGTTTTTTCATAATTAACCTCCCATAATAATTATAACGAGTTGAAAATTATTTGACAAGTATTTACACATATTTTCATAAAAATTTCAAAAAAAAAAGAAAAAACATTAATTTGCTTTTTCTTTCATAGTAGGAAATAATATAACATCACGAATAGATTCTTGTTCAGTAAATAGCATCATCAAACGATCTATACCATATCCAATTCCACCAGCTGGTGGCATACCATATTCCAAAGATTCAATAAAATCAATATCAATATCATTAGCTTCTTCATTACCCAAATTACGTTCTTCTAACTGTGCCTCAAACCTCTCAAGCTGATCAATAGGATCATTTAATTCAGTATAAGCATTAGCAAACTCTTTCCCTGCAATAAATAATTCAAATCTATCTACAAAACGAGGATCATCGGGATTTTTTTTCGTTAATGGAGATATTTCAATTGGATGTCCATATAAGAAAGTTGGTTGAATTAAAGTTTCTTCTACATACTTCTCAAAAAATTTATTAACAATATGCCCAAATTGTTTCTCATGTTCTTCTAATTCAATATGATGCTCTTCCGCAAGTTTAATACATTCATCTAAATTAGATATTTTTTTAAAATCAATATTAGTTTTTTCTTTAATAGCGTCGGTCATACTAATTCTTTTCCATGGACCTTCTAAATTAATAGTATATCCACCAAAATTATATTCCATTTTACCTACAACATCCTTAGCTATTCTAGTAAACATTCCTTCAGTTAAGTCCATCATTCCCTCTAAATCACTATAAGCAAGATAAGCTTCCATTAAAGTAAATTCTGGGTTATGTTTTGTATCCATTCCTTCGTTTCGAAAAACTCTACCAATTTCATATACTGCTTCCATTCCACCAACAAGTAATCTCTTAAGTGGTAATTCCAAAGCAATTCTTAAATACATATCTAAATTTTGTGCATTATGATGTGTTACAAAAGGTCGAGCAGATGCACCTGTCAATAAAGTAGTAAGAACAGGGGTCTCAACTTCAGTAAAACCTAAATTGTCCAAATAATTCTGAATACAACGAATAATTTTAGGTCGCATAAAAGCAACTTTTCTAGAATCATCATTCATAATTAAATCAACATAACGCCTTCTATATCTTTCTTCTACATCAGTTAATCCATGAAACTTTTCAGGTAAAGGACGAAGTGCTTTAACCAAATGAGTATACTCCAAACATTTAATGGTAACTTCTCCTGTTTTTGTCTTCATTACTTTTCCATAAACACCTACAATATCTCCAATATCCGCACTCTTAAATAATGAATATATCTCTTCCCCTACATCATTAATTGAAATATAAATTTGAATAGAACCAGTTTTATCTTTTATAGTAAAAAATGAAGCTTTTCCCATTTTTCTAACAAACATAATTCTTCCAGCAACCTTTGCAGTATCAGACATTTTTTCAAATTCATCATGCTCAATATCATTATATTTTTCAACAATATCTTTAGCAAAGTCCTTCCGTTCATATTTTTCCCCAAAAGGATCAATACCTAAAGAACGAATTTCTTCTGCTTTTTTTCTTCTAACTATTTCTTGTTCTGTTAAATTTCTCATAAAATATAATTCTCCTTTAATTATTTCTAATAACTTTTGTACGAACAACCTTATCAGCAATTGTTCTGCCATCCTTTCGATAAATAAGCATAAATATCGAAACAAGCAATAATAAATAATGAGCAAAATAAACAATACCAATTAAGCTCATATAATATTTTTTAGGACTAAATAACATAAATATAAAGGTAGATAAATCAACAAAAATAAAATTATTTAGCATTGAACGTAAAATCATTTGATTCATTAATAATTCTCCTGAGTCTGAAACAATTTTAATTTTCATAATTTTCTTACCAATAGTCTGCCCATTATTATATATTTGATATACTATAAAATACAACACTTTAAATAAAATACTAACAATAGAAACAATTCCCATACTCCTAGAATATTGATAGTAAAAATCAGAATATTCTAAAATAAAAGAACTTCTTTTAAAATCATTAGATTGTATATTAATCATTAATTCTTGTTCTTTCTTCTCTAACTCATGAATTTTATCAGAATTCAAAAAAGGAGTAGTAACGAAAGAAGCAATTAAAGATACCAATAACATATCAAATATAAAAGCAAAAAATCTTTGAATAAATAAAGCTTTTCGTGATTTATCTTCATCTATATCTTTTTTGTCTGCTTCTTCATTCATATTTTCCCTCCTTCATTTGATTTAATATCAAAATTATATCATGAATATTATTAGTTTGATAGACTTTATTTTTAATTTCGTTACATCCTTTAACACCTTTAAAGTACCAACCTATATGATTTCTTATTTCTAAACAAGCTAATTTTTCATTTTTTAAGCTACTTAAATACTCTAAATGTTTTAAACACATATCTATTCTATCATCAATAGATACATCAATTAAATCCTTACCATCTAAGTAATTAATACAATTTTTTATAAGCCATGGATTTCCTAAAACACCACGTCCAATCATTACTGCATCACACCCAGTTTCGTCAAGCATCCGTTTAGCATCATAAGGGCTTTTAATATCACCATTTCCAATCACAGGAATACTGACAGCTTCTTTAACCATTTTTATAATACTCCAATCAGCTTTTCCACTATAACCTTGACTTCTAGTTCTAGGATGAACACATATTGCAGAAGCCCCAGCTTTTTCAACTGTTTTAGCAACTTCTACAGCATTAATATGTTTATTATCCCAGCCACTTCTAATCTTAACCGTAACTGGTATTGGAATTGCTTCAACTACAGATTTAACGATATCATATATTTTATCTAAATCTTTTAATAATGCTGCTCCAGCCTGTGCTCTAACAGCAACTTTCGGAACAGGACAACCCATATTTATATCAATAATATCAGGATGCATATTATTATAAATAAACTTGGCTGCTTCAACAAATGATTCTTTATCAGATCCAAATATTTGTTGAACTATAGGTCTTTCAAAATCAGTCATTGAAAGCATATCAATTGTTTTTTTATTATTATAAACAATTGCTTTATCACTAACCATCTCTGCATATATTAAACCGCAGCCCATTTCTTTGCAAATAGTTCGAAAAGCTAAATTACAAACTCCAGCCATTGGAGCAAGCACAACTTGATTTTGAATTACAACATCTCCAATTTTCCATTCCATACTAACACACCCCAATACATGCTTAGTATAAAATAAAATATAAATAAAAACAAGAAAAAAATGATTCAAAAAGAATCATTTAAATCTTATAATCTATTATTTATCTCTTTTTAATAATCATATTGTTTTCCAAATTTTGAAGTAAGATAATCTTGATATGAAACATATTTACATTTTTCTACCCAATTATAAATATTATCAATTCCTATTTTCTTAGTCATATTTCTTGCATTATCATCTCTAGTGATATAGGTATAATCTTCTTTCTCTAATAATCTTTTAATTTGGCCTTCTGCTTTATTTCTATTTCCATACTTTTTAAGTAAGCATTTAGAAATATAGTCCATAGCAACTTCTGTAATATAAATAGTTAATGCTTCTTTATAATCTTTTACTTGTTCTATATATGACATAACCACTTCATCTAAATACTCTCTAGCATCTTCTATTCTAGCTACTTTTCCATTAAAGTTAAAGTAAGTAGAATCTATATAATATAAATCTAAGATATCTTCAATTATATCATCAATAGAATTCATATTATTAAGATCTAATAATATTCTATTATCTATGAAATTAATTATTTCGTCTCTACTAGCATATTTATCATCATATTTAGGTTTTGAACCTCTATTAATATGATAACAATGTTCTGTTTGATATAATCCGACTTTTCTATTAGCTACTGAATATTTTAACATTGTTCCATCATAGGTAATACCACCATCAACACACTTAACTTCAATTATATCTCCATCATTATTCTTTAAATCTAATGATATATTCTCTCTATAGCATAATGGAGTATGTCCAATAATCATTGTTGTTCCTTTTTTTGGTAGTCTTGATGGATTATAGAAATCCTCAGTTGCTCTAAACCATAACATATTAACATATGGTCCTCCATTACCTTTATTATTTCTATAATCTTCTAAAGAAAATTTCTTATTCTTTTTAAATAATATTTCATCAAATAAAGCATGTGCTAAAACATATCTTTTTCCTTGATAAAAGTGTTCTTTTTGAAGAGGTAAATTTCCTAACCAATCCATTAATTCTTCTAATTTTTCAGGATTATTTCGGCTTAAATTATCGATATCTTTTATTGTTTGTTTACCATGATTAAGTCTTAATAATCTATTTGAATCATAATCTTTATATTTACCATAACCATATAAGAAATCATCGTGATTTCCTGGAATATAAAAAACTCTATTTGGATATTTTTTAGTTAATTCTCTTATCTTAAATAATAAATCTAGTCCTCCAGTACCATCCTCTTTTTCTCCTCTATCAGTAGCATCTCCTAAAATATATACCTTATCATATTCATTTATATAATACTTTATCACTTTATCTAGTGGCCATTTATTTGAATGAAAATCACTAACAACTACAAATGAATCTCTTTCTAGATTATACATAATATACCCCCTATATAGGTTCGATATTATAACATAAAAAGATATTTTTGTCAATATTTATAAATGTGTAG
>CAMOWA010000036.1 GCA_946628005.1 uncultured Caryophanales bacterium | reverse complement strand
ATTGGAAAATAAGAAAAAATGTATTTTTAGAATATTATTATAATCCCTTTTTTAGCTATTAATAACTAAAAAAGGATTTTTTGTATCTAAGCATGTTATAGGGAATAGGTCATAAATAAAATAGAAAAATGGACAATTTTTATAAAAGATATGTTCGTATTATAGAAATATTGTGATTATTTACTTTACACTATTAAAAGTATATTTTATATAAAAAAGTTGATTTTCGTCTGTATATATATATAATTAAGATAGAATAGATATAGAATCGGATGTGTAACATATGAAGAAATTTTTATTACCAATTTTATTATTCTTGATGTTTATACCTTTTGTTGCTAATGCGGAAACTTGCGATACAGATAAAATTACTATTAGTTCAATTACAGTTGAAAATAAATCAGATAATGTAGAAGAACTTGATGAAGCTACTGCAAATGGCAAGAATATTAATTTAAATCTATCTATGTCTGAAGTAGGAGACAATATAGAATACAAATTTGTAGTTAAAAATGATTCTAATGAGGATTATAAGCTAGATAAAACAAGTTTTAATATTAATTCTGACTATATTAATTACTCTTTTGAAACAGATGATAATACTAACATAGTTAAAGCAAATTCTTCTACGAATGTAATCCTTAGAGTTGAATATAAAAATGAAGTGTCAGAAGATATGTTTAAAAATGGATTATATGGTGATAATAAGACTATGACAGTTCAATTATCTAATGAAAATACAATTAACGTGCCAGATACGTTTAAGAATCCTAACACATGGATTCAATCATATATATTAATAATGACAATTTCATTAATAATAAGTGGGAGCTTATGTGTATTACTAAAGAAAAAGAAATATACTAAATTTATGGCATTGGTTATTGGAACTGCAATAATAATTCCAATGAGTGTTTATGCTTTATGTAAATGTGATATTACTATTGTTTCTAATATTGAAATCAAAAATAAAAAATATAATCCTTGTATCTTTGAAGTTGAGGGTGATGTTTTATCTAAAGGAATGGAGTATACCAATGGAGCATATACATATAGATATAAACAAGAATATTTTTGCCCCGATTGGTGTGATTTTCTGGATTTTGAGGAAGATGGATGGTCAGTATATTTAAATGAAGAATATAATAATTCAGCCACATCAATTGATAGTAAATTGTGTAGTTCGGTAAATAACAAACCTATTGTTTCAATGTCATTTATGTTTTCAGGAAGTAATGAGATAAGAGTTGATTTAAGTAATTTCGATACGTCAAATGTTAAAAATATGCAAGGAATGTTTATGGAAAGTAAAATTAAAGAAATAGATTTTAGCCATTTTGATACACGCAATGTTGAAAATATGAACTATATGTTTTGGAATAGTCATATTGAAAATCTTGATTTAAGCAGCTTTGATATTTCAAAATTGCAATATAGTTATAATATGTTTACTCAAAGTAAAGCTATAAAAGGTTATGCAAAGAATCAAGAAACAGTAGATTATTTTAATAATGTTGAATACAAACCTGAAACATTGATATTTAAAATTAAGTAATACTTGTAATATTAAGATATTAGGAATTGAGAAATCAGTTCCTTTTTTAGTAATCTTACGATTAGTCTTATTTGTGTCCAAAACTGTAAAACGTCTTGGAGACCTTTTTAAAGAATTGTCAAACATCGTATATATTTGTTAAAATTATAGTATTAGAATAGGAGTGATAATATGGGCAAAATAAGGAGTTTTATATTTGCAATATTATTGAGTTTGATGGTTTTACCTGTAACAGTATTTGCAAAGGAAAGCGTTGAAATTAAATCATTAGAATTAGATAGTAAATCTAATAATACTATTATTAAGTCTGAGCCAACATTTAGTGGCCTAGAAATGAATTTTGATTTATCTTTTAAAACGATTGGTGATTTTGCTAAATATAAAGTTGTAATAAAAAATAATACAGATGTTGACTACAATATATCTGAGGATACTTCATTTAATGAATCCGAGTACATGACTTATAAGTATGAAGTCGGCGATAGTTTAAAAGCAAATGGAGAGACCACCGTTTATATTACTATTACTTATTCTAAAGAAGTAGATAGCTCTAAATTAACAGATAATAAGTACATTGAAAGTAATAAAGCAATAGTTCAATTATTGGATAGTAATGGTCAAACAATAAGTGTACCAGATACACTAAAAAATCCGAACACTGGTGATAATATGGTAATGCTAGTGATTATTATTTTATTATGTATATCAATTACTTCCTTGCTATTATTAAATCGAAAAAAAAGGATAAAGTATATGTCTCTTGCGATAGCAATAGGATTATGTGCTATACCAGCACTTGTATATGCAGTAGAAACAATTAAACTTACAATTAATGTAAGTGTTGAAATAATTGAAAGTTATCCAGTAAATTATATTATATATGATACAATAAAAACATCAGATAAAGAAATTTATAAGATATTTAATTTTAGTGAATTCGGTGTGGATGAAAAATCATGCAGGTCGGTAGAAGGTAAGGAAGGGTACGAGTTTTGTGCAATAATTTATTCTACTGAAATGCATGCACCTGGTGATATTGTTACAATTCCAAATGAAATTACTTATCATGCGTTTAATGGTAATGGTGAACTAATTGAAAATATAGTTCTAATGAATAATACAAAACAAAGTGGTGTATGGGATTATTCATTTTATGATTTAACAGTCACAACGGGTCAATTTAATATATGGTATTGGTGGGAGTATAACAAAGATTTAAATAATTTTGACGATGTAGATGAACTTATTTTTACTGGTTCTATTAATAATAGATGGTCTAATTCGGCATGGCCAGCATTAGATGTTTATGCACCAAATTCATTTACAATGCCAAAACATGGCGTCTTCTTCGCACGCATTCGCTCCGAATGGAGTAGCTGAGTAGTCCTGGATCCGCCAGATTTCTTTAATATTAAAGTATGTAACTATCAAGTAGAACATATAATTAGACTTGGAAAACAAAATTTATTCCATGTGCATAGCACAGAAAATATATAGTAGATGGGAAAATGGCCTAGTAGGTATACCGAAAATTCATTTTCTCTACAACTACTATTTTTTATGTGAGAGTTAATTATGGAAGATAAAATAATAATTGCACGAAGTGTTAAAAAATAATTTAATATATAGATAAAAATATTTATAATTGTCCAAATGAGTTCAAAGTAAAAAAGAAAGAATTTTAAATAGATGTTATTACATGTTAGAAAATGTTTGTAGAGCTAATATTAATCAAAATTTAATATATAAAGAAGAAATACTAGTGAATTTAAAGATGTTAAATTTTTACTTAAAACAACTATATGACAATGAGTTAGTTACGAAAAAAAGTTGGTTAGTTATGAAACATTGTTAGATGACTTATTTCTGAATAGGTGACCACCCACGTTGAAACTATATCAGTACTATGTCGGAAAACTATTGAAAAATAAGTAAAAACTATATTATTTAAAAATAATTATAATCCCTTTTTGCTATTAATAACTAAAAAAGGGATTTTTTTATCTAAGTATGTTATAGGGAATAGGTCATAAATAAAAGAGAAAAATGGACAATTTTTATAAAAAGCATGTTCTTATTATAGTAGTATTACGATTTTTTAAGTCAGTGAAAAAATAGCATAAAATTGTGATATAATTATTTTGAGAAAATAAGAGGTAGATAATATGGATTTAATATATGTCATTCTAATATTATTAGTATGCTTAATTATAATAGGTATTTTATGCTATTTATTAATAAATAAAAATCATAGTAGGGAAACGATAACTGAAGAAAAAAGTGAAAATAGTATGGTAGTGAAAGATGAACAGCTATCATATTTTCCTACTATTCAGATTATTGAAAATAATGATATTATTCCATCTAATAAAGCTTTGATTAAGAATGAAGTTGTTAAAAGTACATTATCTAAAATTGATAATGTAGCACCAAAAGCTTCTAATATAACAAGTAGTTCAAAAAATGCTGTAGAATTAGCAAAGAATGGAAAAGTTTTATTTTCTGCAAGTGTTGAAGATGCAAATAAAATGATTAATGTTGGCAAAAATAAAGTTATAGGAACGCAAATTGATGTAATTAAAAATAAAAAATTAGGAAGAAAGAAAAATCTATTTACTGGACAAACACAATTTACTAAAGAAACAGGTTTAACAAAAGATTTAACAAAGCAACAATTAACTAATGTAGGAATGAATGCTGCTTCAATGGTAGTTGGCCAATATTATATGAGTGAAATAAATGATAAATTAGAAGATATAAAAAATAGTATTGATAAAATATCTAATTTTCAAGATTCTGAATATTTAAGTAAAGTACTATATATTTTTTCAAAAATTAATGAAATAACTGAAAACCAAAATGATATCTTGTCAAATGATGAATCAAGAAAAAATGCCTACAATGACATAAAAGATATTGAAACAAAATGTGCCGAATTATTAGGACAAGCTAACATACAAATTGGAAATATTATAAAAAAAGAATTTAATGTTAAACAATATTTTGATAAAGTGAAAGAAATTGATGTGTGGCAAAAAAGACAACAAGTAATGCAAAAATTATTATTACAAATTGGAGATTTAAGATTTGCATTAGCAAATGGCTCTGAAAAATCTAGTCTAAGTCATAAGCAATTCAATAATTATTTAGATACTACTAATAAAGTAAATAATCAACTTGAATTATGGCATAATAATTATATTAATAAACTTGGAATTGATGTTGATAAACATAGAAAAAAAGGAAGTTTGTTTAAGGTAAGAGAAAAGACAATAGGTTTAATTAAAGAAGATTGGAATTATAATAAAGTAGAAGATTCTATTATTAAACAAATATCATCTCAAATAGAACCTAAGAAGTATAACAAGCTTATTAGTGATAAAAAAGATGATGTTATATTAATTCAAAAATACAAAGGAAACTATTATAATGTTCCAAATGATAATAATGAATTAGAAACATCGGAAGATTAAGATATACAGAACGGATGAGAATCCATTTTTGTGTGGTATAATTGTTATTGAAGGAGAGTTGAGTAATATGGCATTTTTTTCACCAATTCCACTAATAAGAAAAAATTATATAATAAAAAAGTTAACAGAGAGTAATGCTTTTTCTGAGGAAACAGCTAAAACATTTACTGAAGTTGGAATTATTAATCCTAATGGATTTAATAAAATAAATGAAAGACTGATTAAGCAAAAAGTTTTAGTAAAAACAAAAGATGGTAAGTATTATCTAAATAAGTAATGATTTGATTTATTTATCGTTTTTTTAAATCTTATTTTGATAATTAAATGTTAGAAAAAATGTTGACTGAGAGAGTATTTATTATGCAAATAATGGAAGACTTGAGTGGTTAGAATTTATTATTAAAAGATCTTTATTGATTAATTGTGATACAGATGAGAAAATAGGAATAAATGAAGTAAAAGAAACTATTGAACATGTAATCTATTATGATAAAGTAAAAGAAGAAATATTTAGGAATATAATGATTTAATATGATATTTTCTTTTTTTTAGATTTAGTCTAGTTTTTGAATTTTAAAAGCATGTTCTATTGACTTATCACAGTTCTATAGTATATGTTTTTCATCTAATAATAGGGCATTGTAAAAATGTTTGTGTATTGGAAAGAGGGTAAGAAAATGAAAAAATGTATTGTTTTTGATGTTGATAGAACAATTGTAGATAGTTATATGCCAGAATTGTTAAGTTTACAAGAAGCAATTGAAAATGTGACAGGTAGAAAAATTGGTGAAGAAGAAATGAAGAGATTTACTTCACTACCAACTATTGATTTTTTTGAGCATTTACATTTAAGTGATGAAGAAATAGATTTGGTTAATAAAGAATGGGAGATAATATTTAGTAAAAATAAAACGAAGTGTTTTCCAGAAATTAAAAAGATAATTACAGATTTATATTATAGTGGTTTTATTATTTGTGTAATTACTTCTAGAACAGCTGAAGAATTTCATGAATTAGATGAAGAGTTAAATAATATTTTAGATTATTTTAAATTAGTAGTTACATCTGATATAGTAAAAAGTCCTAAGCCTAATGTAGAAAGTATGACTTATTTATGTAAAGTATTAGAATTATCTGAAGAAGATGTAATATATATTGGAGATAATGAGATAGACAAAGTATTTGCTCAAAATTGTAACGTTTGTTTTGTTCCAGCTTGTTGGGAAAATGATGAGTTAAAAAATGAAGAAAATGCTTGTTTTTCTATAGATGGGTTAATGAACATAATTAATTATTATAATGGTGTATAAAATAATGTATTTCTAATACGCAAACAACTTAATTAGTTTTGTGTATAGAGATATTTTTTTAGTATGAATAATAGTTAGATTATCTATTCGCAAATAGGTATTTGCCCATTGCAAAATTATCACAGTTTTAGAAAGAAAGTAATGTATGAAAAAGGGAAGTAATGAAATTTTAAATGCTATTGTTCCTTGTTTAATGTTTTGTTTAACGTGTACAGGGGGTAAATATGGTGAAAGAAGTTTACATGCAAAAGTATTATTAAGATTACTAGATGTTCATGAAGAATTTTTTAAAAAAACTAAAAAAATATGCTAATCCAAAGTGTAGTTGTAAAAACGGATAAGCAAGTTGATGTAGTATAAATGGATGTTTTATTTATATATATGTAGTGTATTTTTTTTAGTGTAAATTTACATTTTATTAATTAAAAATATATTGCTATATTTTATATAACTAGATAAAATGTATATGCAGCTAGTACAATAGAAGAAATTCCAAATATTAATAAGCCACCATTATTACCAGAAAAAACATATGTATATATTAATAATTTGGAAGATTATTCTATAACATTGAATGATTCTAATAATCTTGAAGTCATAGAAAAGGATTACTCTTATATTGTTATTAAAAATATTCCTACAAGTTCTATGACATATGATAATCCTTATGAAATATATTGGAATAAAATTGGATATTATATTAATGATAATGGGGATCCTGTTTACCTAGATGCTAGAGTAAAAATAAATAAGATTATGTTAAAATGGGTAGATGGAATATCTGATAGTAATTATAGTTATTATGCCATTGGTAGAGTTAATAGTCAAGGTTTTGATTTAGTTGGTAGAGCTTATGATAGTAGTTTTCATGGTTATAGTTCTGATATGGGGCACACACATATTTTTCAATTGATTTATTTGATGATAATGGACAAGAATTAAATAGTGATATAGCAGATTCACTTTATTTACAATGGACTCTAAGTGATTTAGATGTTGGTGATAGCACAGTTATAAAAAATAGAAGTATTTTTGATAACAATGGAGAAACCCCTGAGTTTGTAGAATCTATAAAATTTAATACAGGATTTGATGATAAATTTTATGTTTTAAAAGATACTGTACTAAAAATAACAGAAAATAATAGAAAATTTACAGGAACTGAAGGAACTGTTAATGAAAATGATCCTAATACACATAATCAGAAAACAAGAGATTATTCTACCGTGATTGCTTATCAGTTTGGCCCTTCTGCTACAGCAGAATGGTGGGGATGCGAATGCGGAACGACTCTTGCTGCTATTTTTGGAGGACATCCATATTCAAAAATAAGTAATCCAATTAAATCTGTTGACGGAGACATTTATTCAGTTGGTGAAAGAGTAAGTTATACTATTAACGAAAATTTTCCATATACTGATTCATACAGTAAAGCAAAAAGCTTTGAACTAAGTGATACTTTTGATAATGCGCTAAAAATTAATGAAGTAACTTATCAGGTATTTGATGCTAATAATAAAGATGTTACAAGTGATTGGGAAAAGAATATTTCAGGGCAAACTGTATCTCTTAAATATATTGGTGAAGATACAGCAACTGTATATGGTAAGTTTACTTTTAAATTTAATAATTTAATTGTACTTGATCCTGATTCAAAACATGAAATAAAAAAGGAAAATGGACTAGAATATAAAATAGTACCTAATAAAGCATTAGTAACAATAGTTGATTCAAATGATGAAATTTCTACTAAAGAAACAAATACTGTTAATATTAGAGTTGGAGATCCTAATAATCCAAGTACAGGTGTAAATTTTGTTTTAATAGTTGGAATAATAATGATTATATTTATTGGATCTATATCTACATTTCGTTTTGTTAATAAGAAAAAAAGTGAATAAAATGTTTTTGAATTTATTTTAATATTTTAACTTTTAATTAAACACATTTTAAATGTGTTTTTTTAGTTGTTGAAAATATTTAATTTGTTAATAGTCTTTTTATATAAAATTTAGGTATTATTTTTGATAAATATATTTAATGTTTTTTATGTTAAAATATTTATGCAACTAACTTTTTACAAAAAACAACCTAAAGATGGTGGTTTGCAACCGGTGGAAAATAATATAATTTTTTTGTAAAGGAGGAAAATATGAGTAATCGATTTTCAGAAAATTTGAAGAAGATTAGAAAAGAAAATAATCTTTCACAAGAACAACTTGCTGATGAACTTGGTGTATCACGTCAGGCAATTTCTAAATGGGAATCTGCTGTCTCTTATCCAGAAATGGATAAAATAATTGCTTTATGTGATAAATTTGATCTAAATATAGACGATTTGTTACATAAAGATATTAGAGAAGTAAAAGGGGAGGAGGAAAGCCGAAAAAGGATATCTAATAGTATAGATGATTTTTTAAGATATATTACAAATACAATTAATTTATTTAGTAATATGAGTTTTAAAAGTAAGATAAAATGTTTATTTGAACAATTTATTATTATGCTAGTATTGTTTTTTATGTCAATGATTATTTATAGTGTTTTAGGAAATTTGTTTGGACATTTTGTTGCATTTTTACCAAATAGAGCATATGAATTTATTACTAATATTTTGAATTCTATTTTAATTGTATTTTTATTATTAGGATCTTTTATAATTATAACCCATATTTTTAAAATTAGGTATTTGGATTATTATGATAAATTATTGAAAAATTTAGATAGTCAATCTACTAATAATTTAGTTGATAGTAAAGATGACGAATATTATAAAAATAGTAAAGTAGTTTTTCAAAAAAATAATAATAAAATTATAATTAGAGATCCTAAACATAGTGAGTATAAGTTTATGAATAATCTTTATAAAATTGTTATATTTGTTATTAAACTCTTTGCATTATGGTTTGGTTTGTTTGTTGTATTTGTACTTATTTCTTTATTATTATCATTTGTTTTATCTTTCTTACTTTATAAAACTGGGTTTCTATTTATTGGTTTGCTTTTAAGTACTTTAACATCTTCTATAATTGCAATCATTATTCTTTTATTGATTATAAACTTTGTATTTAACAGAAAGAATGATAAGAAAAAAATGGTTTGGACTTTTATATGTTCTTTAGTATTATTTGGTATTGGTTGTGGATTTGTTTTTTTAGGTCTTTTTTCATTTGATGTTATTGAAAATGATGAATCTAATTTAAAAACTGTGATTTATGAGTATAATATGAAAGATGATTTACTGATATCATTTAATAATTCTAAGGTTGAATATATTACTTCGGATAATAGTAATATAAAATTAGAATATTCTATTAGTAAATATTGTGAAATAAATGATCATTATAATGAAGAAACTGATAATACTATTATGCCTTTTGTGTACTATCAAAATCCAACTAAACTTATAAGAGCTTTTTTGAATAATATAAATGATAAAAAAATAATACCTATAAATAGTAGAATAGAGAGAGTTAGAGTTTATACTAATCAATCAAATATTGATATTTTAAAGAATAATTATTCTAATTATTTAAAAGAAATAGAAAAAGAAAATACAATAAGAAATGATTATGAGAATAGGATAAATGAATTAGAAAAACAAAATAATGAGCTTCAACAAGAGGTTTACGATTTACAAGAACAACTGTCTAATCAACATAGTTCTTAATATTAATTGTGTTTATAGAACAAAATAAAAACTTGTAGTTTATTTTACAAGTTTTTTTATTTCTATTTTAATTCTATTTAGAGAATTGATTATAGTAAATGATTGTAGTATATGATAAAATAATTTATATATAATTTTTTTATAATTGTTTTTTGGAAGGGAGAACAATATGATAGAAATTAAAAATGTAACTAAAAAATATGGAAATAAGATTGCTTTGGATGATGTGAGTTTTACTGTTAATGATGGGGATATTTTTGCTTTTATTGGTCATAATGGTGCTGGGAAAACTACTCTTATTAAATCTATTGTTGGTATTCATGATTTTGATGATGGAGATATTTTAATTGATGGTATATCTATTAAAGATAATCCGATTGAATGTAAAAAAATAATGGCTTTTGTTCCAGACAATCCAGAAACTTATGAGCATATGAGAGCAATAGATTTTATTAATTTTATTTGTGATATGTATGATATTGATACAAAAACTCGTGAAGAAAATATTAAAAAGTATTCTAAGATATTCGATATGGAAGATAAATTAGGAGATACTATTGATAGCTATTCTCATGGAATGAAGCAAAAAATTGTTTTAATATCTGCCCTTGCTCATAATCCTAAAATCTTAATTATGGATGAACCTTTTGTTGGACTTGACCCTAAAGCTGTATTTGATATTAAAGAAATATTAAATGAGATGGTTAAAGAAGGGAAAATTGTATTTTATTCAACTCATATTTTAGATGTTGCAGAAAAATTATGTTCTAGGGTTGCTATTATAAAAAATGGAAAACTTATAAAAAGTGGTAGTATGAAAGAAATTAAAGGGGACAAGTCTCTTGAAAATGTATTTATGGAATTAGAGGGATAATATGAGAAAACTTTATTCACTTATTAGAGCTAGTATGACTAGTGATATGAATATTTTTAAGATTAGACAGAAAAAAGATAATATGAAAAATAGTCTTTTACTTCCACTTATTTTAACTTTCTTTTTTATGTTGGCTATATGGTCTTATGCTAATATGTTTTTTGAAAAGTTATCTCCTATGCATTTGCAAGTAATTGTTATTTCTTTAGTAATATTTTTAACTTCCATTATGGTTATTATTGAAGGTGTATATAAAGCTGGACCATTATTATTTAATTGTGGTGATGATCAATTATTATTATCTTTACCAATAAAAAAAAGAACCATTTTATTTGTCAGAATCTTTAAATTTTATGTATTTGAGTTATTATTTAATGGTTTATTTTTTATTCCTTTAATTATTGCATATCTTAGATGGGCAGAAGTTATAGATTGGACATTCTTTTTAACTAGTTTTGTTATGTTTTTTTCTCTTCCTGTTATACCAATTTCTATAGCTTGTATTATAGGAGCAATTATTTCTAGTATATCTAGTCGATTTAAATATAAAAATCTTATTCAAATTATTATTACAATGACAGTAATATTATTTACTTTTTATCTATCTTATAATATGGATTTTATATATAATTATATTGCTAAAAATGCTATTAGTATTAATGATTTTATTATAAAGTTATATTATCCAGCTGGAGTATATGCAAAACTTATAACTAAGTTTAATTTATTTGATTTAATGATATTTGTTTTAATTAATTTGATTGTTTTTATATTAACTATTTTTACTTTAAGTAAATTTTATTTTAAAATAAATTCTAGACTAAAAAATATAAGTACTTCGATTGAGGTTAAAGTTGATAAATTTATTTTTAAAGCTAGATCTAAGAATTATTCTTTGGTTAGAAAAGAGTTAAATACTTTTTTTAAGACTCCTGTTTTTATTATAAATGCTGGATTTGCACTTGTTATGTATTTAATTGCTGTTATAGGATTATGCTTTAAATATAATGAGACTATTACTTTAGTTAAAGATTATCTTCCAGATATGGTTATAGATAATCATTTCTCTATCATTATCTTTATTCTTATATCCTTTGCATCTTTTATGACGTCTATTACTAATTCTGTAATTAGTTTAGAGGGTAAAAAAATTATTATTCTTAAAAGTATACCATTAAGTGTAAAAGATATATTAATGTCTAAAATATATGCTGCTCTTACTATAACAACTATTCCAATTTTATTTGGAGATATTATTCTATTTATTCGATTTAGACTTAGTGTGCTTGAAATGGTTTTATTAGTAATCCTTTCTATTTTAACACCACTAATATCACATTTTATTGGTTTAATTATTAATTTAAAATATCCTAAACTTGATTATGAAAATAGTTCTGAAGTTGTTAAGCAAAGTACTAGTTCATTTTTATCTGTTATTATTGGAATGTTACTTTTAATTGTTTCTATTTATTTTATATCAAATTTAGTTAACAAGTTTAGTTCTCTTTTATTACTGTTTATATTTTTAATAGTTTATAGTTTAATAGATATTATTTTATATATATATTTGATTAAAGTTTCTATTAAGGATTTTAATAGACTATCAATTTAGTTATGTTTTTAATTTAATTCTAAATATGACTTTTCTTTCTTATTATTTTATGATATATTTATTTAGATGATATTTTTATGATGAACGCGTGATTTTTAGTATTGTTGTATTGAGGTGTTTATTGTGAAAAAAATTGTAGTAAATGTAGTTTCTTTTATTATCATAGTTGGAGTTGTTTTTGGAGGATTTTTTATTTATAAAAATTACAAAAAAAATAAAGAAATAAAAGCAGAGTATAATTATGTAATAAAAAAACTATCTAAGAAAAGTGAACTTGTAGTTGCAGATGCTGCTATTGTAACTAGTGCTAAGAAAGAGTTTACATCAGATACAACGAAAGGTTGGCCTTCTTGGACAGAACCTATTGTAAAAGCAGTTATGAGTAGAACTATTGAATTAAAAATCCCAATAAAAACTGAGTTTAAGATTGTATTAGAGGGTATTACTAAAGATAGTGTTATTATTGATAGAAATAATATTTTAAAATTTAAAAAACCTTTAACTGTAAATGTGGATTCTCAAATAGAAGGAAAGATTGAAATATTGAATTCTAAGAGTGGTATTATTGATAAAACAGTAGATGTTGTAACTGCAGGTCAAAAAGCTCAAGAATTTTTCTCAGAAAAGTCTGAAGATGCTGTTTATTCTACAAGTGAACATGTTTTAAATGACACAAAAAGTATTGATAAAGTTATTAAATATGCTGAAGAGGCATTAGAAGATATACTTAATGTTTCTTCAGATAGAAAGATAGATGTAAAATTAACTAGAAATGATTTATCTTTTGTTAATGTAGACTCAAAAGGCGAATAGCATAAATAAATAGTGTTACATATGTATTCACTATTTTTTTATATTATAATTGGTTGTAAATAATAGTGAGAAACGTTATACTTAATATAATAAGGAGTGATTTTATGTTAGTTTGTAATTATTGTGGTAGAAATTTTAAAAATGAGTATAATACATGTCCTGGATGTGGTTCTACTACTTTTAATAGAGTTAGTGATTTTGGAGAAAAAGTAATTAAAAAACCACCTGAAGGTGGATATGTTATTAATGTTGATAATTTTGAAAAGTCAAAAAAAATGGCTAATATAGTTAAATGGATTGGATGGGGTTTATTAATTTTTATGATTACCTTTGATTTACCTTTTTTATTAGGTGGTATTTTAGCAGGACAAGAGGATCTATTATTTGGATTAACTTTTTCTATTACTTCTCTTGTTGTTACTATTCCGTTTATGATTATTTCTATTGTATTAATTTCTATTTCTAAATCTATGAAGAAGAAAGCACAAGAGAATATTCTTAGAGTTAAAAAACTTGCTAAAGAAGGAGTCCTAGTAAAAAATATGCCTTATAAGTTGGTTTCTAGTGGAACAGTAATTAATAATCAACCAATTTATTGTATTCAAGTTGAGTATGAAAACTCTTCTGGACAAAAAATACCTTTAAAAAGTGAACCTAGATATAATAATAAATTAAGTAATAAAAATGGTACGGTTGATTTATTAATTGACCCTGATGATTATTCTAATTATTATATTGATTTAGAGATTTATTAGTTTTTTATTGTGGAGGATTTATGCTTTTATCTAATTTTGATGAAGATAATTTAAATATTGATGATATTAATAATATTTTGTTTACTATTCCAAGAGATGATTTAAAAAATGGAGACTGTATTTGGGTATTTGGTAGTAGTGTTGATATTGAAGAAAGGGTTATGGTAGCTGTTAAGTTATATAGAGATAAGAGAGCTCCTTTTATTCTTTTTTCTGGTGGAAAGGGAAAAAAGGAAATAGTTCCTGAGGCTAAAATTATGAAAGAAATGGCTATTTCTTTGGGAATTCCAGAAGAAGCTATATTAACAGAAGAAGAGTCTTATAATACTACTGAAAATGTCTTATGTTCTATGCTAATTCTTGAGAGAAAATTCTTATTACAAAATATTAATAGATTAATTGTTGTATCTTCTCCTTTTCATATTCAAAGATTAAGTCTAACAATTAGCAGATATATGCCTAAATGGATAGAATATAGTTTTTGTTATGATGAGAATAGCTCTACGTCTAAGAAAAACTGGATTTATGATTCTGTTACTAAAAAAAGAGTAGAAAAAGAAGCAAAGGGAATTGTTTATTATGTTAAAAACAAATATATTGATGATAAAAATATTTGAAATTTCTTAACGGATTAAAAAGTTGAATAATTACTAACTTTGATTAAACTACATTAACAAAATTATATTATGGTTTTTATAAAGTAGAATTATTGACATATGTTGAGTATATGATTTATTATCATTGCTGAAATATGAAAAATGTCTTTATTATGAATTAGAACATCCAGCTTTGGGCAAAATAATATTAGAAGATGTGGTTTTAAATCATCTAAGAAGGTATAATGAAGATTTTAAATTAAGAATAAATGAAGAAAATAAAAAAGAAATCTTAAATTGCAAGATTTCATTTTTTTTGCCTTTTTAGTACTAATAATTGTTTACTTTTATCATCTCCATCATAAGTTCCTACACTTTGCCCATCAGCATAATATCCATAAGCAGAGTAGTTAGGAGTATCTAATAATTTTGTTTCTTCATTACCTAAATTGTTTTTAATTACATTACGGTATTCTCCAATTGAAACTATGGATATTGGTATTATATTATTTTTATTATACTCATCAACAAATCTGTTGGCAGCACGCATAAATGCTTCATATATTTCGTTTACATTACTTTCAGAACGATATTTAGAATTTACTTCTGCTGTATTAAATACTCCATATCCTTGCTCTCTATTAACATAAATTGTCATTTTTGCAATTATTTCTCCAATGTTATTTCTAATTACAAGATTTTGACAATTATCTAAAATCATACTAGCTCTCATTATTCCTGCACCAGCACCTAAAATATGAGCACAACAATTACAATATTTACCAAGTATCAAATTATCATAATCTTGTTTAGGCAACCAATGATACGAAAAACCAGATATATTTTTTTCATATAAATCTTCATTTTCATCATAAGAATAAATAGGATTTCCATCTTCATTGTAATTAATTTTACTAAATATATTTCTAGGGGCATCTTGACTTTGTTTCACAATCATTTCACCTATGCTTAAAGCATATGATTCTGTATAGTATGATTGTATTTTTGTTGCTAACTCTTTATTTTCTTCAGTTATACCTTCAAATTTTTTTGTTAAAAAATAATCTAGACATCTATCAAGTGTAACTTTTAGATGTCTTTGTGAACCTCTATGAGAAGTAGATGTTTTTGAAATATCTCTAAATGCATTATATATTCGTGCAATTATACCAGAAGATTGCTTTTCCAATTCTACTAATTGATCATAGTTTTCAATAAATAATACAATAAATTCATAATCAATTTCATCTCTAGGTTTTATTTCTCCAAATATTGTATGAATATCATTTCCTATAATTCTATGTTCATTTTCTTTTCCATTTGGAAGGCTTTTACTTAAAATTTTTTCATTAATATAAGTACTTACTTTTTGGCTGATAACAATATCATTTGAAAAAACACCTAAAGCATTACAAAATGTTATAAAATCATTTAAATTATTTCCATAGTGATCACTTAATGTTTCACTATTTTGAAGTATGTGTTTAATATTTTTATTAAAACTTTTTATTAGTAATTCAAAATTTTTATGGGATAATTTTTGAAAAAATATTGGATTATATAAAAACTTATCATATTTTTTATATTTTTCTAATAATTTGCTATATTTAATTAGATTATCTACATTTATGATTACATTGTCATAATCTTGATTTTTTTCCATTTTATATAATCTAAAAAATCTGCTTATTGAATTATTGTAATTTTCTAGTATTTTTTTTACATCTTGTTGTCCCATTTTTCTCATCATTATTCCTGATAATAAGAATTCATCATAGATACCAGAATTATTAAATTCCTCTCTAATTGCAGTTGATATTTTATGTTTAGCAATTTTTTTTACATAATCCATTTCATTTACAAATTTATTAAATGTTTCTTCTGATCTTTTATCTGTCCATATTCCAGTCATAATATTTGAAAACTCTTCATTTATATGCAATAAATCACATAAATATTCAATAAACTTATCTGGATCATCTTTCATAACAAATGAAGTATCAGACATTTTGATAATTTCATCTCTATTTACTTTTACAATATTATAATCATCGATCTTAACATAATAAGTCCCATTATTTAGTGATAAAATTTTTATATTATCTTTGTTATGTCGTTCGATATAATAGTCATCACTTGTTTTTGTTTGAAGCATGTTAAAATCAATACCTCTAACAATTCCAAAATCAGAAAAGTTTAATAAAATATTATCTTCAAAGGTATTAGGATTAATCATTTTTATTCTTTTTGGAATATCTAGTTTAGTTAAATACTTTGATTTTGTGAAAACATTTTTACCGATATGTTCAAGTGTACTGGGTAATACAACTTCTTTGGCATTTTTAAATATATCAGATATATTTTCACATAAAGTTGTAACACCTTCAGGTATTATTATTTTTTCAAAAGGTATGTCTGCTTCTTCACTAAAATTTCCAAATATTGTGAATAGTAATGTCTTTCCATATGGTGTATAGTAAACTTCTAATTCTTTTAAATTATCACAACCAGCAAAAGCTTTTGTTCCAATAATTTCAGTTTCAGATGGTAAAAATATTTTTTTTAATTTTTTAGCTCCAGCAAAAGCATAATCTGCAATATTATATATCAATTGATATCTTTCTATGGGATCATGATTTTCGTCTTCACCGTAATTTTCAATGTAGTATCCTGATAAAAATTCTTGGCGATCACAATTTATAGCATATTGTATAATGCTATCTTTTGATATCAGTACTGTTCCATCATCTTCCGTAAAATAATTTTTATTATTTTCGTCTACTGTTATTAATTCTAATGAATCCATAAGTGCAAGTGCACCAGCTTTAATAGTATCTAATTTAGCAGGTATATGTATTGTTTTTATTTTTTTACATCCCATTAGTGCCATTTGTCCAAGATATGTTACATTTGATGGAATATCAAAATTATCTAGAGATTCACAGTTGTATAATGCATATTCATCAATATAATTTATATTATTGTGTATATTTAGTCTTTTAAGTTTTTTACAATTTCTAAATACACCAGCAGATAAATATTTTAGTGAAGAAGGGAAAGTAATTTCTTCTAATGATTCACATTCTGCAAAAGCATATGCTTCTAATAATTTTAAATTGCTTGGTAAATTAATTATTCTTAATGATTTACATCCTGAAAAAGCAAACATATTAATTACTTCGATTGAATTTGGTAAAACAATTTCTTCAACATTTTCAAAATTTTTAAATTCTTCAATGTCTATTTGTTTTGTACCTTCAGGTATGACTATTTTCTTTGCTGTTATATTATACATATTTATTTGACCCCCTTTTTAAAACTAATCTTTGTTTTGTTTTCCCAATCTCCAGCATAGCCTGACCCATTAAGAGCATATTCTCCAAATTTAAGTGATTTTTGAACAAGTATTTCAGGATGGCTATTTTGGTCAGTTAAATATTTTAGAATTGTGTTTCTTTTTGTTCCAATTGAAATTTTGGTAATTGGATGATCAAGGTTATTTTTATTATAAGTTTCAGTAAATGCCTTGCTTCCTCTTAAAAATGCCTTATAAATTTTTAATAAGCTCTCATCATCTCTATAATTAAATGAGCTTTCTACATTGTTAAACACTACATATTCAAGATTATCACAACCAGCAAAAACTCCCCAATCTAATTCTTCTTTCCCTTCAGGTAAAACAATTCTTTTTAATCTTTTACAATCTCCAAAAGTTCTATAATTTAACTTTTTTAGATTTTTGGGTAATATGATTTCTTTTAGATTTTCACATTCGGAAAAAGCACTAGCCCCAATATATTTTAAACTTTCAGGTAGAGTTATTTTTCTTAAATTTTTGCATTTAGCAAATGCTCTTTCGCCAATTGATTTTATATTATCTGGAAGTATAATATCGGTCAAATCTTCACGATTTATAAAAGCATAATTACTAATAGCAGTTTTAATTATTGTACTATTATTGATTAACTTATTTTCCTCCATAAAAAATCTCCCTTTTTTGTAGTTAGTTATTTTATCATTTATTGCGAAAAAATCAATGCAATTAGGTATATTTTCTTGTGAAATAAAAGTAATTATGTTATTATAGTTAGCTATCAGTGGAGGTTTTTATATGGATATTGAACCAAAAATAGAAAATCCTGTATGTATTAGATTTGGCGATACTGAAAATGTGATACTAGCAGATGAAATAAATAAACAAAGTACTCCTCTTGTACCAGGAGTAATGTTTGTTGGTAATCATTATGGGTTTGTACTTATTACAGATATAAATGGTAAACAAAAAGAAATGGTATATCCAACTCAATGTAGAATTGTTGCAGTTGCCTTTGAAGGTGGTACTTTAAAAATCTTTGAAGAAGGAAAAAAAACTTTTTGGAGATTTAGTAATTCTGGAAAATTAGAATACTCTGTATTCGGTGAATTTCTGATGAATATAGAAGGAGATTTAAAGGTTTTTGAAAACGGAAAATATCATCCTTGGCTTTTCTCTTATGATGGTAATTTTAAGCAATAAGCGTCATCTAATCCTTATTCAAGAATGGATAAAACATTTGTTGAAGATGTATATAGATTAAATATGGAAGATGCAGTAGCTTGTTTTAATTTGAAAATGAGATAATAAGTGATGTTATATGCGATTTTGGAAATTTATAAGTGATGGTTCTGAGCAAAGTCAAGAGCCTTCTCAACAAGCAGAAAGTTCACAAGATATAAGCAATAGTTCATCAGAGCAAAGTGAAAGTCAAGAA
>CAMOWA010000035.1 GCA_946628005.1 uncultured Caryophanales bacterium | reverse complement strand
CAATTTATTTTAAAGGATAGAAAAAGGATATTTCAATAGATGATGTCTTAAATGGGAGTTGTATCTATGCTTATGTATAATAGCAAATACTTGTAAATAAAGGCTTTTAGTGATTGATGATCGTGTATTGAACGTCCCCCTGAAGACACTGTCGAGAGACAGTGTCACTTTTTTTATGTTGATATATCAATGGGTTTAGAAATTTAAGACTTAAAAATTTATAATTTAGGTTCTATTTTAGGTTCTATTTTTTTGAAAAATTAAAAAGATTAGTACAAAGTATTCATTATTTTGACTATATCTTCCATTTTATTTTTGAATAGATGAGAGTATGTGTTTAAGGTCTCATCTATTTTTGTATGTCCTAAATATTTTGCAACTATCATGATATTTGCTCTACTATTGATAATTATTTCTTATTATAACCATTATAAATCCTTAATATATTGAAAAGCAAGGTTTAAAAAAGGTGACAAAAAAAGAGACGAAAAAAGTGGCGATTTTATGCACCTAAAAATGTAATTTTGCTTTTATATCATAAAGGTTTCCGAATTTTGCTAAATGTTTCTATTCAGAGTAGTGTTCATGAGCGTGTTCAGGTGCATTAATTATTTTTTAAAATTTTATAGAATCGTTTTTAGGTGATTTATGTAAATCATGGTATAATAAACCTAAATTTATATGGAGGTGTCATATGGAATCTATAGATGTTAATAAGTATGTTGTTTTAGATGTAGAAACTAATGGACTTAATTCAACTTATGATGATTTACTATCTATTTCAATTTATGACCCTTCTGCAGATAGAATGTATAATAGATTTTTGCCTTTGGAATTAAATAAATATGTATTTACAACTGATATTAATGGTATTACTGATGAAATGCTAGATGATAAGGAACACATCACTCAAGAAGAATTTGATAAATTAATTGATGATTTTAAATTACATGAAAAGATAATTCTTACTTATGGAAGAATCGATAAAACTTTTATTAATGCTTATTGCAAAAGACATAAAATATCTGGTGTTAATAAAATGAATTTTTATAATTTTAAACATCAAATCATTTCTAGTAGTTTTTCATCTGGTAATGTTACTAAAGATAATTTATGTAGAATCTTTGGTATTGATAATGTTCAAGATGTTCATTCAGGTGCAAATGATTGTTTATTGGAATGGGAATTATTTAAGAAAATGAATAATAATTTTTTAATTGTTACTGGAACTAATGTGTTTGAATTAAACGACAAGTATATCGTTCCAGTTAGTTATTTACAAACATATAATAATTTTAAATATTATAGAGATATTCCTAAAGTGTTTATAAAAACTAGAACTGTTCGTAAATTTGAAATCAATAAGAAGAAAATAACTAGATTTGATACTAATATAAGTGGAATAAGTATTGAACATTTGATAAATACAATGTTAGATGTAACTGAAATTAACTCACTTGATTTTGAATTAAAAAATAAAAAGAACATGAAATATATTGGATCTTTGCCTTCTCCTTTTAATGAAATACCTATTACTTTTAATAGTGATGGTACTATATCATCGGTGTATAAAAGAGATGAAGAATATATTAAATCAGTAAATAAAAGTACTAGACAATTACAAACTCAATTAAATCCATTAATTGAATATATTAGGACAAAAATATTTAATAATAATTCAATACTGTCTCAAGAACTAATAATTGATAAAGAATCTAATGTTTTTAGCAAGTGTGATTTATCAAATAGTAATGCTGTTTTAGAAATTAAAACAAATTATAGTTTAGATTTTGAAAAAATAAAGCTTCAACTATATTATGAATCAAATGGTAGACCAACTTATGTATTACACTTTGATTGGAAAAATAGTGAATTTGTTATTACAAAAGTTGATTTTATTAGTGAAGATGATTATAAAGAAAAAAAATCAAAAGAAAAAATTGAAAAAAATACTAAATTATTTCAACAAAAAATAGTTAATCAAGATATTATGGTTTTGGAATATATTAATTCTTTCTATCCAGTTAGATTAAAATGTAAAAAATGTAATCATGAGTGGGAATCTAATTATCGAACTATATTAAATAACCCAATATGTCCAAATTGTTCTCCAAAAAAAGAAGTTTCTATAGTAGAAAAGAAAATTATGGCAAAAGAAAAATCAAAGATAGATTATGGTAAAAGATTTAGTGAAAAAGTTTTTAAAAAATCTAATGGGACTATTGCAGTTTTAAAATACTATGGTTCAAAGTCTAATGCTGAAGTAGGTTGTTTAAATTGTAATAATGTATGGAAAATAAGAGCTGATCATTTATTAGAAAGATGCTATTGTCCTAAATGTAAAAACAAGTAATTATTAAAGTGTATTGTAAATGAGCAATGCACTTTTTTCTTTTTGCATTGCAAATACAACGTTATTTTCTTAATTTTATGTTATACTATACATGTAAATATTAATATATTGTAGGTGATTCTATGACAGCATTAACTAGGTTATTAATAACTATTTTTTTAGGTGGGTTGGGTATTCACAAGTTTATAGATAAGAAACCATTACAAGGAGTTTTATATATTGTTACTTTTGGCTTGTTTTTCTTTGGCTGGATAATAGATATTGTAATGGCTGTACAATTTTATAATAAAACTAGAATTGATAAAATTGAAAACACATGTAAAATTTTAGCTATTATATTTTCAGTCATTTTAATGATTGGTAGTTTTGGACAGATTGGAACTGAAGATTTTGATTTTCTTTCATTTTTCCTTTCTTTAATATCATCAGTCGCAATTATTAAGATATTTATTATTGATAACAAGAATCATGAATTATCATATGGAAATATTAATATTACGCATAAAAGTAATAATCATGTTAATAAAGTACAAAGTAATCCTTCTAATACGGATGTTAGTTCTTCAACTTCTGAAAATGAAGATTTAGGCTTTAGAATACGTGTTAGTTCTGGTTACAATCGTAATACTGATATTAACGATAATAAAATTGGAGTTTTGTCTGGTAATTATTATAATGAACAAGAAATGATATTAGACAAATATAAAGACTTAAAAACACCTAATTATATTATTATTCAGATTAATGAACAATTAAATCCAACTGGATCAATGTATTATGTTGATGATATGGTTGAATTATCAAATAAATATAAAGATAAATATGTTGAATCAGCTGATTTTTATCCTTTTAGTTCTTATTGGGCACAAATTAGAGATTTGAATGAGTATCAGTTAAAATGGTATTTATTTTGGAGAAAAGAATTTCTAAATGGACATATTCTTGATACAGATATTAGTTATATTTTTATTTTTTCTTACGAATTAATTTGTTATACATTCAATCAAAATGCTGCATTTAATGTAAGTGTGTTAGAAAAACTATATAATTCATATAAAGATTTATTTCCAAAATTGAGTAATTATTTACCTGAGTGGATTGATGATATGCTTAGTGAAGTTGGATATTTTTTCAATCAAAATGATAATGAAATTGATAATGTTGAGGAAGATATGTTGGTTAATTCATTAACTTCAATGAGTGATTTAGATAAAATAAATATTAATATTTGGAGAAAGCATTATAATGAAAATAAAAGTGAGTTAACAAATAAACAATTAAGTTTGATTTATGGTAATCAAAAATTTAACAATAGATTAAAAAAGTATGCAGGTTCTCTTGCAAAATATTATATTGATAATAAAATTGATATTGTAAAAAAATGGTTTGAAATTAAAGTTGTTACCGAAAAGAAAAGTTTGTTTAATAGTGTACCTTGTTCCCTAGAGAGAAGAGAAGGTACATTCAAATATAAAAAGTTTTTTTCTAATAGTGTTTTTGAACATGATTTAAATCAAATAACAAAATTGTGCTTTGATTTAGTTTTTCCTCCAGATAATGTGAGTGAAAATGATTATGTAATAAATCAATATAGTGAAGGAAAATATGAGTTACCAGAAGAGTTTTTCTATATGTATTTTAAAAGAAAGACAAAAAAAGATGATTCATTACCTAGCAATAAGGAAGATACATTACCAAAAAAAGAATTTTCTATTGATATGAATGTAGTAAGTGATAACTCTAAAAAAATTGATTTTGTTAAGTCAAATAGCAAGAAAATTGATTTTTCTGAAGATGAAATTGATTTTTTCAAACTCTTTGAAGATAGTGTACTTGAAAAGAGAAAGGCTCAGCAATACTTTATAAAAAAAGGTGTTATGCTAAATGCATATATTACTAAATTGAATGAAAAATATTATTCAAGTATAAATAAAGAAGTTGTAAGTATTGAAGATGATATTTTGCGACTTAATATTGAAACGGAGGAGATCATATAATGACTGAAGCTCAATTAAATGATATTGTCACAGCCTTAAATAGTGGTTTGGTTCCTAGAAGTGGAATTGAAAACATAATGGTTGGAAGAGAAGATATTATTGAACAAATTGATAAAGATTTAGAAAATGTTAAAAATGGTCTTTCAATGACAAAATTTATTATTGGTAAATATGGAACTGGAAAATCATTTATGCAGGCATTAATAACGCAAAAAGGTTATGATAAAAATTTTGTTGTATCAAAAGTTGATTTTTCTCCTTATAGAAGATTATATAATAACGATGGAATGGGTAGAGCAACTTATGTTGAGATAATAAAAAATATGACTTCTAGAACATCTAATACAAATACTATTGAAAGTATTATAGAAATGTGGATAGGAAATCAAATTTCTTTGTTTTCTTCTGAACCGGATTTTGATTTAACAAATGAAGAATATATCAATAAAATAGTGTTAAATATAAGGAAAGAAATAAAAGACATGGATACTTGCTTTGGTGGTACAGATTTTTCTGATGTTTTAACTATTTATTTAAAGGCATATATTGATGGAAATGTTGAAAGACAAAGAGATTGCATAAAATGGATTTCTGGTGAATATCCAAATGTCACTTTGGCAAAAAGAGATTTAGGTGTTTCAGTTATTATTAATGATCAAAATTATTATGAGTTTTTAAAAGTTATTTGTCGTTTCGTTGTATTAGCCGGATATTCTGGTTTTATAATAAATTTTGATGAAGTTGTCAATTTATATAAAATATCTATTAAGACTATTCGAGATAAGAATTACGAAATGATTTTGAGGATTTTTAATGATACTATTCAAGGAGATATCCACAATTTGTTTATTACATTTAGTGGAACACCTCAATTTTTAGAAGATGAGTTTAAGGGATTATTTAGTTATGGTGCTTTGAAGAGAAGACTTTCTAGTAATAAATATGAGGATAATGAATTATATGATTATAGTCAACCAGTTTTAAAGCTTAGAAATTTAACTAATGAAGAGATTTTTATTTTATTAAAAAAATTAGTAAACATACATGAACTATATTATAAATATGAATCAAATATAACCAATGAGGAAATTGTCGATTATATTAAAATACAATTCAATAATTTAGAGAATAATAAGATTACTGTTGGAGAAATTGTTAGAGATTTTTTCGGGTTATTAAATGTATTACAAAAAAATCCACAATTAAATATGGCTCAATTAATAAATAGTAATAAAAAAGGTGAAGAATCATCAAAGAGCGAATTGGATAGTGTCTTTGATAGATTTGAGAGTATATAAAAATGAGTAGTATTAAGTTATTATCAGAAAAAATGCAAGATAGAATTGCTGATTTTGGTTGGTATGATCTTACCGATATTCAAGAAAAAACAATTCCGTTGGTAATAAGTTCCAATAAACATTTAATAGTTGAATCTGAAACCGCTTCTGGTAAAACAGAAGCTGTGTTTCTTCCAATACTTAGTTTGATTGAGCAAGATCCATCATATATTAATGAAGTAAAAGTAATATATATTTCACCATTAAAGGCATTGATTAATGATCAATTTAATCGAATTTACAAATTAGCAGAAGAAATGAATGTTAGAATTACTAAATGGCATGGTGATGTGAATTCTAATATAAAGAAAAACTTTTTGAATAGCCCTTCTGGTATTTTACAAATAACTCCCGAATCAATTGAAGCTTTTATGATTAACAGACCAGAGAGGTTAAAAGAAGTTTTTAAAGGAGTTGAATATATTGTAATTGATGAAATTCATTCTTTTGTTGGAAAAGATCGAGGATATCATTTACAATCTTTACTTTTTAGACTTAGTAAATATTTTAATAAAACACCAAGAATATTTGGTTTGTCTGCTACAATAGATGGTATAGATTTAATTAAAGAATGGATTTGTAGCGACATTAATAAAGTTGATTTGGTTTGTTCAACTGATTCTTCTAAAAAAACATATTATAGTATTATGCATTTTGAGAAAAATGAGGAGTCAGATACTCCTATTAATCCTATAATTCTTGAAGATATTTTAAAATTAACAGAAAATAATAAAGCTTTAATCTTTTGTAATAGTAGAGAAAAAGTTGAATCTTTAACTTATAATTTAAATGAAAAATTAGGTTATAAAAAATTCTACGCACATCATTCATATATTGACAAAAATTTAAGAGAAGAAATTGAATCTTTGGTAAAAGAAGATGATAGTGTTTGTATTGTATCAACTAGTACACTAGAATTGGGTATAGATATTGGTAGCGTTGATTTAGTAATTCAGATTGATAGTACTTTTTCAGTTTCATCTTTAAAACAACGTATTGGAAGAACTGGAAGAAGAAAAAATCAAAATAGAATAAGTCAAATTTATACAGAAGAGCCAGAATCCCTTCTTTTATCTGCTACAACTGTTGAATTGATGAAACAAGGTAAAGTGGAAAAGCCTATTATTTTAAAGAATAATTATGATTATCTTTTCCAACAAATATTATCTATCATTGTTGAGAATAATGGTATTAGAGTAGAAGAGCTAATTCCTGAATTAAATGTTAATCCTGTCTTTAAAAATATAAATAATCATATGATAATTGTTTTATTAAAAGACATGATCAACAAGAAATATATTTCTTCACTTGATTCAAGTAGTGAATTAATACTAGGCTATGAAGGTGAAAAAATAGTTCATAATAAAAATTTTTATGCTATGTTTGAAACCGATGAGCCATATGAAGTTATATACGATACTAAAAAGATAGGATTGTTTGATGAATATAAAGAAAAAGATCAAATTGTTGTTCTTTCTGGAAGAAGTTGGATTGTTGTTTCTACTATTCCTGAAAACAAAAAGATATATGTTGAGCCATTTAATAAATATGTTTTACCACGCTTTGAACCAAGCATCGGTGAAAGAAGTGAATTGGTAAGAATTGAAATGTTTAATTTTTTAAATAATAAAATTGTTCCAAATTATATAAATGAAGAAGGCAGAAATATATTAATTAACTATGAAGAACCCTATAGAAAATCTTCTATTATGAAGAATCAAAGGATAATAATTGATGATGGGAAAGAAAAGACTTGTCAATTGTTCATTGATGATAAAAAATTGAGGAGTATTGACTTATTTTTATTGGCAAATAATATCAATAATTGCATTTGTGATTATACTCTCGGACAAATTATTTATGGCTATGATTTTGACATAAATCTTTTAAGTAAGATTGACTATAATGAATTAATAGAAAAAAAGATAGAAGAAATTATAGAAAAAAATAGTTTTAGTAAATATTATAAATATTTACCAATGGAGTTAAAAAAAGAAATCTATTTAGAGAGATTTTGTGATTTTGACGGCTTAAAGAAGTATCTTTCCGATATTGAATTGGTTGAAATGAAATAAAAATTTAAATAGAGTTTAGGTTCTATTTAGGTTCTAAAAATAGTAAAAAAACTTAAAAAGTAATAATAAATTATAATATAGAGGGTTAACGATTATATTGATTTAACAAGATTTAATAAGCAAAAGGTCTATTAAATCGCGACCCCCTGAAGACACTATCGAGAGATAGTGTCACTTTTTGTTGTTGATTATAATCCTACGATTCGTAGGTTGTTTTTTTTATAAAATAAAAATATAATTTTTTTATGAAAGAAGGAGTTATATGGATATTGATAAAATTTCGGAATTAATAAGAATAAAAAGAAAGGAAAGAAACCTGACGCAGGAAGATTTAGCCAATAAAATAGGGGTTACGGAGAAAGCTATTTCAAGGTGGGAAACCGGTAGAGGAACTCCGGATATATCTTTATTAATACCATTATCTAAAGAATTAAAAATAGATGTTTCGGAATTGCTAAATGGGGAGGAAAATAAGCGTATTTCAAAAGATATAGAAACTCTTATTGAATATGAAGAAAATAGTAAGAAAATAAGAAATAAAAAGCCTTTTATTATTTCTATTGCTCTTTATATTTTTGTGTTATTATTATTTTTATATTATTTAAAATATACTTATAGTGATGTTTCTGGGAGTCAGAGATATTTATTTCATTTGATTGTAACTATTATCTTTTCTTTGATGATTATATTTGCTAATTGGAATCTTTATACAAATTATTTTGATAAAGAATTAGATAAAAATAAACTTTTAAAAATTACTTATTCTATTTTATTAATTCTATACATTATTATGATTTTAAATATGACTATTTTTGATAGACATATGCAAGCTTTTGTTTGGCGAGGATTTGATAATTATTTTAAATATGGGGGATTTAATATCATTCCATTTCGAACGATTTTCAAATATTTTATCGAAATAAAAAGATATTGGCCTTGGCTTTTTATGGTTAATATTTTTGGTAATATTGTTATACTTATGCCTGTGCAATATCTTATGATTAAAGTCTTTGGAAGATTATCTTTTCAAAAATATTTTTTAATAAATATTATTATGGTTTCTTTGATTGAGGTATTACAATTGGTTAGTGGTTGTGGATCTTTAGATATTGATGATTTAATACTAAATGTTATTGGAATGAGTATTGTATATTTTATTTATTGTAAAAAGAAAGTGGAAAAAAATGAATAAAAAAAGTAAAATTATTCTTATTCTTTCGAGTATTCCACCATTCACTTTTTTTGATTGCTGTTTTAGGATCATCAGATGGTACTTTAGATTGTATTTATTGTCGTCATCCTGAAATGATATATGGGGTAGATGCTATGATTTATAAAGGAGGATTCCTTATTACTATTTTTTATCCTATTTATGTATTTTTCTTTGTTTTTTTTTAAGAGAAATTTATAAAATTAAATGTAAAAATGTAAGAAAAAGTTTTTTATGTTTAATAACGGGTTTTATATCTTTTATTTTTTCTATTCTATTTGTTTTTTGTAAAGTATTTATTTCGCATTCTTCTTTTAAATCTTCTTTTTTATTCGTATTTCCATATCATCCTTTTATTCTATTATGTAATGTTATTAGTTTTATTTATTTGATACGTTTTATATTTTTATATTTTAAAGAAAAAAAGACAAACTAAATGGTTTGTTTTTTTTCTGACTTAATAAGTCATTGATTTATTGATAGCTTTCTTTTATATTTTAGATATCGAGGTGATAAATATGAATCAAGAAAAAATAGGATTATTTATTTCTGAATTGAGAAAAGAAAAAAATCTCACTCAAAAAGACTTGGGAAATTTATTAGATATTACAGATAACTCTGTTTCAAAATGGGAAAGAGGAATTAATGCTCCAGATATTTCACAGTTAAAAAGAATTGCTTCAATTTTTAATATAACAGTAGGTGAATTGTTAAATGGAGAAAGAAATTTTAAGAAGAGAGAAAATAAGAATGGGGAGAGAGTATTAGAAGTTAAAAGTTTATCTAAATCTTTTGGAGTAAATAAAATTTTAAATAATATTAATTTTGAATTATACTCTGGAGATGTTGTCGGTTTAATAGGACCAAATGGTTGTGGAAAGACTACTTTAATGAAATGTATTTTGGGATTGTATCATTGTGATACTGGGAAAGTAGAAATTGATGGAAATGATATAAGGTATAATTTAGAAGATGCTCTTAGAGTAGTTGGTTCGGTAATAGAAAATCCAGACTTTTATTTAAATATTTCAGGTTTAAAAAATTTAAAAATAAGAATGGCTTTATTTGATATGAAAGATGTTGGATATATGAACGCAGTAATTCACGAAGTAAAACTTGATGATAGTATAAATAAGAAAGTTAAGACTTATTCGTTAGGTATGAAACAAAGGTTAGGAATAGCTAATGCTCTTATTAATAAACCTAAGTTATTAATATTGGATGAACCCACTAATGGACTTGATCCAATAGGTATAAAACAACTTAGAGAATTATTGATTAATTTAAGTAGGAATAGTAATGTGGGAATCTTAATAAGTAGTCATAATTTACCTGAGATAGAAAATATTTGTGATAGAATTTTAATAGTTGATCATGGAACCATTATCGAAGATTTTGGAATAGAAAAAGTAAAATATAAAAATATATCTTTAGAAGAAGAATTCATGAATAAGTTAGAAGGTGATAAAAATGATTAAATTAATTAAGTCAGAGTTTATCAAGAATTATAACTTAAAAAATGTGATAATTATTTTAATAATGTTGTTAATATCTTCTTTTTTACTAGTTAAATTTGAAGAAACTTTTGGTAATAGAGTTATCTATGATGATTCTTATTCTTATCTCGAAGAAGATTATAAGTATATGCTACAACAATTTGAAGATAACTATGAAAAGAATCCAAATGACTTTAATAAAGATTTAATATCTATTACAAAAGAAATTCATGAAAATTATAAGCTAACACGTAGTGCAGTAAAAGGACATCATGAAATGATGTGGCAAAATAATTTTACTCAAAAATATATAACTGAAGTTAGTCATAAATATGCACTTTTACGACTAGATGATTGTAATCATGAAGATATAACTGATTATATATTGGGATATGAAAATCCAGGACTTTTGGATACATACCATAACATTAAAGAATCCTATATGGATTATCTGAATTCTTATAAAAATGCGAATTATGCAGAAAAAATAAGTGAAGTAGAGAATAAAATTAATGAGTTGGATAAGATAATAAAAGATAATAATTACTATGAGTATATGAAATATCATTGTAGTACATTGGATTTCAAATTAAATAATAGATTAGAAGATTATTGTAATTACATTATCAATAATAAAATAAAAGATGAATATGACTATAGAGCTGTTAATGCTACTGAATATTTATATTTAAACGATCTGAAAAATTCACAACATATTTTAAATAAAAAAGGAAATAATTATACAAATACTTTAAATAAAAACATCAAAGGTATATTTGAACAACAAGATAAAATTGTTACTTATGCATATAAACATAATATGAAACATGATTTAAAGTTTCCATATGAAGCAGATTATATAGGATATAGTGGTCATTATATTAATACTAAAAATTATGTTAATAAAGGGTTAAGCTTTGGATTTATAGTTTGTTTTATATTGGTTATAATGAGCAGTGGTATTATATCTCGTGAACATGATAAAGGAACAATAAAATTACTCTTAACTGCTCCTGTAAAAAGAGAAAAAATATTATTATCAAAATTTTTATATTTGATAGTTAATATGTACTTATTATGGATAATAGGAATAATTTTTATATTTATAATTAGTGAAATAAAATATGGATTTTCTGATTTGTTTGTTAATCAATTAATACTTATTAATAATAATGTTTCAGAGATTAATTACTTTATATGGTATGTTTTCAAATTATTCATTCATAGTATACCAGTAATATGCTTTTTATCATTTATGTTTTTCTTATCAACTACATTTAAAAATACAGTCTTTACATCTAGTATTTGTTCTATATTCACATTGTTATCATTATTAATATGGGTAATATTAGATAATTTAAAAATAAAAGTATTATACTATATTTCGTATACGCCATTAGCATATTTAGATTTTAATATTATAAGAGAACACAATAGGTTTTATCTTAATACTATATCTAATACTAATTTAAATAGCATTTATGGAATTATTATAAGTATAATTTGTACAATAATCTTTTTATCAATAAGTGTTAGCTATTACAAAAAAATAGATATTGTTAATAAATAATAAGATTCATTATTTACGTTTTTAATAATTATTATAAAAATGCGTATAATATAAGTGTATCAATTGACTATTTGGTCATTTTATGATATGTTATATGTGCATTAGAGATAGTGCATAATTAAAAAAAGCTGGTGATTCCCACCATTAAGAGGAACTTAAAAAAGAAGCGATTCCGGCTTTGATAGGAACTTAAAAAAGAAACTAGAGAGCAAACTCTAAGTTGATGAGGGAAACTTCATAAAATAAAAAAGGGAACATTCAGTTTTCGCATGTTGAATGTCTACCCTAAATTTGGGATTTGACACTTAATCAGTGCTGATTAGAGTGTCATTTTTTTATTACTAAAACCAGTAAGGCTAAGAGTAGTAAAATGAGTGATATGTAGCGAAGCAACTTTATGTTGTATTCACGTTTTTTCATTCTCTCAAACCTCCTCTCTATGTTGGATTGGAGGTAGACACTCAACAACTAAATGTTCCAATATTAGTATATCAAATATATGTTTGATGTCAATAACTAGATTTAGGTTTTATTTAGGTTCTATAAATAGTAAAAAAACTTAAAAAATAATAAAAATATATAATATAGAGGGTTAACGATTATATTGATTTAACAAGTTTTAATAAGCAAAAGGTCTATTGAATCGCGACACCCTAAAGACACTGTCGAGAGACAGTGTCACTTTTTTTCTTATAAATCAACCATTCTTCTACTATTTTTTATTTTTAAAGCATCTTCTAAACTAGTTGGTTCATATTCAGACGTAAACTGATTAGAATCAACTAATATAAGTTTATAAGGACTATTAACATATTTAAAATGATAAAATTCTTGATATGTATTACTACCATCATGCAATGTAACAACAAGGCCATTATTTAAATCACCAGATGTAATTTCTGATTTCCAACAAGAATCATCGCCATTACCATAACAACACATATATACAAATTTTTCATCTAAATCAAGTATTAAATATACATCGTATTCTTTTCCCTTTTTTATATATGTATATATACCTTTATTACCATTTTTTACTGTTTTGGAATCATTAGTAGAATAATAAACTGATTCAGGTATATCTTCTTTTACTTCATCTTTAGATTCTTTTTCTTCGGTAGTCTTTTTCTTTTCATTAGCTTTCTTTTGTTCTTTTTCTTTTGTTTTATTTTTTATTTTTATATTTTCTGTATTACAAGTAACTTCTAATTCAAGTGTAGAATCCCCAGTAACATTAATATTAATTTTTCCATCAGTATCATATTCATAATCATCAGAACTTTCAATTTTAACTTCATGCTTACCTTTACTTAATTCAATCTCATAAGTATCATTAGAACCATGATCTATATCTCCTAAATAATCATCATCAATATAAACTTCTATATCATATTTATTTAGGATAATATTTTCAGTACAGTCAATTTTTAAATTAACTTTATAAAGTCTTTCACTTAAACTAATTTTTATAACATTATTCCCTAAATATTCAACGTTTAAACGATAACCATCTTTATTTTTAGCAAAGAACTTTTTATCTTCTTGTTTAATATCTTCAGTAAATCCTTTTTCTTTACATTGACTAATATAGTCCTTAAAATTGTCAATTGTAATTTTAGAAACCTCAATAGAAAAATTCTCATTCTCATTAACTATAATTTTTCCATAATTAGATTTTGGACTTGGAATCAATTGTACAAATTCTGTTTCAGGCCATTCAAACTTATCATATTCAACATTCTTAGTTAACTCAATATCTAATCTTTTTGAATATTCAGAATAACTTAAATTTAATTTATAACCATCTTCTGAAAATGCAAGATATTCATCATCAGTTTTCTCAACATCAATAACATATCCCATATCTTCACATTTTTTTAAATAACTATAGTATTCTTTAGGTTTAATTTTATTTACATAGAAATCCAAATCCTCATTACTATTACTATAAATATCACCTTTTCCTTCAATTTTAGGAATCTTATCACCTAAAACCAAATCCGAAAAAACTATTTTTTTAGATGAGTCTACATCAATATCAATTAAACTAACAATTAAAGATATAATTGAAAATACTGCTATTACAATTAAGAATATTTTAAAAAGTAAATTTTTAGGTAAAAAATATCCTTTCTTTAATTTTAAATATCCAACTATTCCACCTACAAAAAGCAATGCTAAAACAGGATATATCATAGAAAATAAAGTAACTATACATCCTACAACTATTTTTATAGTTTTACTTTTTTTATCTTTTAATTCTTTCATTTTATTATTATAGATATTTTGAATTAATTCTAAATCTTTCTTATCATTTACCGACATATTAGCAACTTCATAAACCTGTTTAAACTTATCTAACCATGTCTTTTTTTCTAACTCATTGGTAATATCTTTACTTCCTATATTATTTGATATTAATAACATAAAACTTAAAATAAAATTAGTTGATGAATTAATTGGATAATTCTTAATAAATTCAATTACTTCTTTTTGTTTTTCTTCCTCAAATTTATTTTTTTCTTCCTCTTCATCTTTAAAGTCAAATCCTACAACTTTTTTTAAAATAGACTCTTCTTTTTTAGGCATTTGTTTTGTTCTAATTCTTGCAAGTTCATCAACAAAGTCTTTAATTTCAGACGTAATATCTTTCTTTTTTAATTCAGAATGACACATAGGGCAATGTGTTTCATAAGATTTTAAACTATAACCACATCCAGGACAATAATAAATTTCAAATTTACTCATAATTTCCTCCTATTTTTTTTATTATATCATAAATTAACAATATTATATAATTGATACTTAAATTGTTCTACTTGTATTTTTAAAAAATAGTGAAATTAAAAAAGTAGAATCTTATATAAATAAAGAGTTTATTTAATAAAAAATTAAAATCACAATTCATTTTTGTCTAGGTGATATTTTAGGCGCCAAAGTAATAAGTAATAAAAGATAATAGGCGATTTAAGAGGTAATAATAAGTAAATCAATTGACACTGAGAAGACACTATTGTGAGAAAGTATCACCTTTTGTTATTAGAAAATATCATTTGTCATTATATATTATCCTGTATTATAAGCAATTGTCATATAATAATATAAATTGTAGTTTAAATTGCATGGACTTTTAGTTTGCATTCAAATAAATTATATTTTAATTAAAATGATTATGTGTATGCTATAATAGCAATGAAAGGTGTGAAATTATAATTACTACAATATATTTAATCAGACACTCAAAACCATTAAAAGTTAATAATAATTCAAATAAAGACAGTTTACAAATACAAAATGAAAAATTATCTCTTTCTGTTGAAGGAGAAAACATTGCAAGAGAAAAAATGAATAATAAGGAATAATTAAGCAATATTGATATTATATACTCATCTAATTATGTAAGAACTATTCAAACTGCCAAATATTTGGCTGAAAAAAGCAATTTAGGAATCAATATTGACAGTGAATTAGGAGAAAGAAAATTTGGAATAGATTCATGGGATGAATTACCAGAAGGGTTTGAAAAAATACAAGTAATGGATGAAAACTATAAAATTGGTAATGGAGAATCTCAAGTGGAAGTGAGAAAAAGAATGTATAGTGCCATTATGAGAATACTAAATGATAATAGAGGTAAGAGAATAGCTGTTTTTAGTCATGCAACAGCAATTGCATTTTTATTAAAACAATGGTGTAATATTGAAATAAGTGGAGGCAAGGGTAATATTAAATTTAATGGAAATACAGTTTTTAATGATACTTTAAATTATTGTGTATCATTTAAAGTAGAATTTGATGATGAAAATAATTTAGTTGGTATTACAGGTATGAGTTTATAATACATGCAATACTCTGATGTTTCAAAACGACAAATAAACGACATTTATATAATTTAGGTGTAAAATAGATAGATTTTGAATGAATATTGATGATATATTATGTTTATAAATAAAAGATGTTGATGATACTGAAATATGTATCAAATATACCCCTAAAGATCTCGTCGTGAGACTAGGCCACTTTATTTTATAAAGTTTTGCGAATCTTTGGATTTTTTCTAGATACCATACAGATATCAAAAATTCGAAAATATTTGATATTTTTAATTGTTTATTTAAGTTTGTATACGTTTATGGTATTTAGACAAAGATATAAAAGTATGATATTATGTATACAGATGAGGGAAACTTCATAAAATAAAAAAGGAACACTTAATTTTCAGAGGTTGAGTGTTACCCAAAAACTTTTGGTTTGCACCTATCTCAATGTTGAGTTAGGTGCTTCTTTTATTTTAGTATTACGAAAAGTAATGCTATAAGTAAAATGAGTTGCTTTTTAATTAGAACTATACTATAATATGAAATCAATAAAGGAGAAAGATATGATGAATATTTTACATTTAATTGAGGTGAAATTTGGAAGAGAAAAATCTGAACCAGAGCCTATAGACTTAAATATGTTAAAACTAAATGTTGTTCAAGGTAATGAATATGAAATAAATAAGACAAAAGATGAATTGAAAAAATTGAAAAGTGATTTAGAAACTTTTCCTGAACTTTATTGTAAAAAAAATAGGAATGGGCATAGTTATTTGGTTTTTGATTATAGTAGAATTGGGGAAACTGGTTGGCATTCTTTTGCCGGAGATGAAGTCATTTATAGTGTCTCATATAAATGTTCAGTTTGTGGAAAACAATATTACAGTGTACATCCACTTAGATCTCCAGAAATAGAGTATAAAGGATGTAAACTTCCTGACTCTGCTTATGATGATAAGAATTTGCAAATAGATGGAAGAACTTATCGAATGGTAGAAGAGGAGATATCAAGATTAGAAGATTATCTTGCATATCGACAATATTTAAAAAAGAAAATATGTGAGTTAGCTGGGCATACAATGAAAAGAAGTAATAATTATATATGTGTTTGTTGTGGAAAAACAATGTCTTATAGTGATTATAGAAATTATTTAGAATGTAGTCCCATAACGCTTACAAGGGATACGTTTTTATCATTACCAACATTTGAGGACTATCTAAATGAAATAAAAACAAGTGAGGAGGAAGCTTCTCTAAATAATTGTTTTCAGGAAAGTTATACTAAAAGAATGAAATATTTTAATAGAAATGATGTATATAATGAGATGTTTTGATTAAAAAAATTGTATAGATATTTCAAATGAAAAGCATCAAACGAAGAAATAATGTATGTTTAAAAAAAGTTTTAGCTAAATATGACATATCATAAAACTTTAGATTGTTTACAGATGCATATGAAAAGATTTTAAAGTATTTTTAAAAATATAATCTTATAAGATATGTTACTATTTAATAAGTGAAAAAAAATAGAGTTAAAATATATTATTTTACTCTTTTTTTTGTGTAAATACTTATTAATTAATTTATGAATTCTTCATTATTACATCTTGAATACAATCACTTATTTCTTCACAACTATCTATTGTTTCTTCAAAACATTTATAAATATTTATCCATTTAATTAATTCAATTGGGTCTTTTTCTTCTATATATAAATTAGAAATAATTTTTTCATATACTCTATCACCTTGTTCTTCTAGTTTATTTACTAGTATTACTTTTTCTTTAATAAATTCTGGGTGTTTTAAATCGCTTAGTTTTTCAAATATTCCTTTTACTGCGGTAGTTGCTTTTACTAGGATATCAATGAACTCTAACATATCATTTTTTATATGTTTAATATTTAATATTTTAAAGTCTATTGCTACTTCATCAATTCCATCTTCTATATCATCTAATTTATTAACAATAATGGCTATATCTTCTCTTTCTATTGGAGGGAGAAAGTCTTTAATAAGATTCTCTCGCATCTTATGTACTATTTTATCTGATGAATGCTCTAATTTGTGTATTTCTTCAATACTTTTATCTAGTTTTTCTTGATTAAAATCATTCATTAATTCTTTTAATATTTTTGATGATTTTTCTATATATTCTGTCATATTAATAAATTCTTCGAAATAATTATATTTTTCTTTTTTTTTCATATTTCTCTCCTTTTATATGATACTAATTATTACTTTAGTTAATATATATCCTAATAATCCACAGAAGGGGAATGTTAAGAACCAAGTTATTACAATATTTTTAGCAATATTCCAGTTTACATTTGAAAGCCTTCTAGATGCTCCTACACCCATTACTGCACAGTTTTTTGTATGATTAGAACTTACTGGTATGCCAAGTAAGGATGATCCAAATAGACAGATAGAACTAGCAATATCTGCTGATGTTCCTTGATAACTTTCTACTTTAGTAACTTTAGTACCCATTATTTTTATTATTCTCATACCACCTATTAATGTTCCTAATGAAATAATAATTGAAGTATAAATCATTAACCATATTGGTATGGAAAAATTAGTACTACCTGGTATCTTTTCATTTGATAAAACTAATCCTAGTAACATAAATGACATGAATTTTTGTCCATCTTGAGCTCCATTCATAAAACATGTAGTTAGTGCTCCTATTATTTGACTAAATTTAAAAAATTTGTTTGTTTTTCTTCTATCCATTTCTTTACATATAATTTCTATTATTTTAGTAATTAAATATCCTAATATAAAGGCGAGTAAATTTACAAATATTAAACCATATAAAACTTTTTTCCATTCATTAAAGTTAATAGCTGAGAAGTTTCCCATTAAGGCAATGGCTGCTCCTGATATACCAGCTATTAATGCATGGGATTGACTAGATGGAATACCGAATTTCCAGGCTATAAAACACCAAATACTTATTCCTATTAAAGCACAACATAATGTAACTAAACTAATTGAAGGATTTCCTCCAAAATTGACTAAATTATAAACTGATTTAGCTACATTGGAGTTAATATAAGTCATTAATATTAATCCTAAAGTATTACTTATTAAAGCTAATATTATTCCTGTTTTAGGGCTTAAGCTTCTGGTAGATATACATGTAGCAATAGCATTAGGTACATCAGAGCAACCGTTTATGAACATAACTATTGATATTAATAGAGTGGTTATTAATAAACTATTATTGTTTATTAAGTTATTTAAAAATGATAAAAATGATATTTCCATATAACCTTCCTTACTATGTTTTATAATTATTATATCATGAATCATAAAAATATATTGTTTTTTTGATATTTTAATTTATCTAATTGTTTCTATGACTTATTTATATCTCTTTTTTAAAATTTAAAAGAAATATAATTATATAGAAGTAAGTCTAAAGAAACTCTGAAAGAAGTGTTACGATTTTTTATCTATCATTTATTTTTCTTGCTTTTTTTCTAAAAATGTGGTATAATTTTGCTTGATTTTGAAGGTAGGGTTTTTATGATGAAAATTTATGATTATATATCCTAGATTCGTTTAATCAAAAAATTATTTTTTATTATAGGGGGAAATAAAAATGATAAAAATATTAGAAAGTCAAAAT
>CAMOWA010000034.1 GCA_946628005.1 uncultured Caryophanales bacterium | reverse complement strand
CAGAAGAAAATGATACTGGATATTCATATAGTAAAAAAAGAAATCCAAATAAAAAATAAAATTATTAAAAATAATAGATAAAAATGAATTAGAAATAAGTCAAGAAAGGAGGAAAATAAATGGAACAATTAGCAAAAGTTGATCAAACATTGCCAAGTACTAAAGAAATAGGAAATATCGTAATTAATTATAGTGGTTGTGATACTCCTATTGATGCTATCCCAATTAAATTAGGTGATGGAAGTACATACATATTGACAAATATAAGATCAATAGATAGTGGTTCTAGATTAATATTACAAGATTTAAATGGAAACATAATTAAAGAATTAATGAACTTTGAAAATGAATTTTGTGAAGTAACTGTTGATAACGATAATATATACGTTTTTACTTCAAATTCAGAAAATCCTATGTTTTATATTATTAATAAAAAAACTCTTGAATTAAGATATAAAAAACCTTTAGGAAAATCTCATATTCAAAGTGTATGTTGTAATGAAAAGGAAATATTTACATTTGATTTGGATAATGCCGAGGTACAAAAGAGAGATAAAGAGGGGAATATTCTTTCAACAATTGATACAACAAAAAAATCCAAAAATTCATCTTCAGTAGGAATTACAAAAGTATACTCTACATCTGAGGGTTTTCGCTTTGCAACTGTGGGTGAATTTGGAATAAATAACAGATTTAGAAAAGAATGTGAAGAAAAATTTGGGAAAGAATTTATGGATTTAAATAGAGATATGGGAAATATTGCATTTGATGAATCTTCTCAAACAATATTTATGGCATCAAGAAATATAATATGTGTTGCTAGTAAATCTGAAATAAAAGGAATAATGTATTTTCCAGATAAATCAATAATGGGTTTATCAGTAGATCCAAATACAAATTCGCTTGTAATTTCCTCAGATAATTGGCCAGAAACTGACAAGTGTTGTCCTTTAGATAATGGCGGTTCATTAGAAATACTACCTATTAGTATGGTTTTAGAAAGAATTAAATCATCAGAAGCGTTTTTGATTGCTAGAAATCAAAATAAAAAATTGATAGATTTATGCCATAAAATAGTGGATGAATCAAATGGTGATATTGATCAAATGATACTTTTATTGCAAGAGCTAAATAACAAAAGAACAAGTAGTAATAGTGATTTATCTACAATAGAAGATAAGAATACGTCTTATTCATATCATCCAAATAGGCATTCTAAATAAAAAATTTTATGGGATTGAAATAGCAATTTAATAACACTTTAAGCACCAATACTAAAAACAAATGTAAATTAGTATTGGTGTTTTAATTTTGACATATTTATCTTGCGTTTTTTACTATATTTGCGTCAAAACTTTGTTTATGTTATCAATTGTTAAAAATATGCAATTGAATAAGTTTTTTCAAAGAAAATATAATAAATAATTGAAATACATTAAAAACTATATTATAATATGAAATCAAAAAAGGAGACTTTGTTTATGAATCGTTTTGAATTTAATATTGTTATGAAAACAGTTGGTATAAATAATCCTTTAACAACAACTGAAGGAAGATATGGAACAAGAGAAGACGTACATTATTGGAATGATCTTGCAATTTGGTTTGGAGGAAGTTATTACACTATAGTACGCGGTAAAATCCCACTAGAAGTTGCAAATATTATCTATGAAAAATATCCTGAAAATCCTTATAATATTAGAGTAAATGGAGGATGTGATGATTGGAACCCAATAGATTGGTCTGAAGGTGGATATTTAAAAACTTATCATATTGATTCAAAAGAAGGATTATTAATCTTTTTAACTGAAATGAAAGATTATTTCTTGAGAAAAAACAACTTACCTGAAACCGAAGTAAAAAAATATGATGAATTGCTGGCTAAGGTTAATTCCGAAATATTAAAAAAGGTCAATCCATCAATTTCTGCTTTTGAATTGATGCAAGGCGATGAAGAAAACAAGGATAATTATAATGCTTCTATAGAAAGAGACAAAAGGACTGAAATTGGTAGATTATTTAGAAAAGCAATATTTGATTTTGATAAGGCTGTCAATCCATTTCTTGATGAAAGTATAGAGCTTGATGATATAACTAATTATATAGAAAAAGTAAATATTAGTGGTGATACATTTAATTCTAGAAATAAAAAATATATAAAAGGTTGTTTCTTAGAATTATCAGATCCTGAATCTTATAATAAAACTATCTATAAAAGAGAAGATGTAGGATTTTCCTTTGAATTAAACTATAAATTAGGTGATGAACAATATCTAAATGTACACCATTATTTTTCAACATCTGATAATGATGAATCTGATAAAGGCGAAGTTATATCAATCAGCTATTATGGAGATAATGATACAAATATAAAGTTCAATATTACAAATGGTAAAGCAGGAGAAACTTATAAAGAAAAGACACCAGCTAATATGGAGCAAATTTGCTTTGTCTATGATGAATTATTAAAAGCAACTAAACTTGCTTCAGAAATAACAACTGAAAAAATGATGAAAAAGTCTAATGTAAAAAAAATAACAATCAATAATTAGTGTAGTTTAATGTAGAAATTTAAAAGGAAATAGAAAACTAATGAATTTCTACTTTTATAATTACAATTTAAATAAGAAGATAAACATATATTTATGTAGATAAGTATAAATTAGTAATTCATGTTTTTTAGGAAGTAAGAAATTATTCTATAAATAAAAGATGTTTTAAAAGAAAGAAAAATAAGAGGTTGCTGTAAGGTTAAGATTTATATTCCAGTAATTTATCTTACAAGATATTATAAAGAAAAAACATCATTATATTTTACTTTATATCATGAACTTATGCACATAAAGAAAGACTTTAACATGCTTAAAAACAAAGTATATATAAGTGAAGATGAATCAAAAACTGATAAGTTAGCATTAATAAAGATAAAATAGAAAAAAATAATAAATATAGTTTTAAATATATATTTGATATAAAAAAATTATATTTATTTTTAAAAGTGTCCCACCGGGTGCACAATTATTATTTTCACATTATAAATTACTTATCCCGTTAAAAAATGTTATGTAGTTATATAATTAAAAGTAATAAAACTAAAAAAACATATAGGTGACGAGACACAATACAGAAATGAAACTGCAAAATTAGATGTTTTACTAGATAGAGAAGAAAATAATTCTAGTAATAGATGAGGAATACTAACCCCCATAATAGAAGGATTACAAACTAATCCAAAAACAATTAGTGGAATAGGATTAGTTATAGGGCTAATTTCAATAATAGGACTCAGCTTATATTTAGCATTTAAGCATAAAAAGATTAATAATTAGATGGAAAATAACCCATCTTTTTTTATAAATAATTAACGAAAAAAATTGATAAAAAAAAATATCGGTGATAAAATCTTATTATAGGAGAGTGTAGATAATGAGAAAAAAATCATTAATTTTAATTACTATTTTATGTATAGGATTATTACCTAGAATAACTTTAGCAGAAACATATGATGGAGAATATTCACTAGAATATTTACTTAGAAATTATGGTATAGTAACCTTAGGACAAAAAGATATAAAAACAGAAACTATTGATCCTTCTTTTAGAAACATTAATAAAGGAGATGTAACCCTCAATAAGTATTTGTATGATTCTATTCCAAAGACAGATACAGTTGAAGATGCTGTTTTAATAAATGGTAATATTTCATCTAATACAAATGTCATATTAGGATCAGATGCAGGAACGATAAAGAGTTTCATCAAAGGTACTAAAGAAAATAATATTACTGTATCATCTGATTTGGTAACAGGCCCAAATTATATTGATTTTGGAAAAATGTACCAAAATGTTATGAATGATTCTATGGCTTTAATAGACAATACAGAATATCATATTAATAAACCAAAATTAGAAGTATCTAAACCTGGTATATATACAATTCATAATATTGCAAATAACGTTTATTATGATGATTATCGTGTGAAACCTAACACAATTTTAATTAAAAATTATAATAAAAATGATATTTATGTTTTCAATTATTATAATCAAATTATTGGTATTGACTGTTTACCTAATGTGGAAATTATGGAAGAAGGTTCACCTAGTACTGTATCACTTTTTGAATATATAGAATCTGGAAACTATACTGGTAATATTATCTTTAATTTCCCATACGCAACAGTTATTTATTTAGGCAGAAACTATCATAGATATTATGGTAATTTTGGGTATACAAAAGAAAGTATATTTATTGGAAATATAGTAGCCCCAAAAGCAATCGTTTTGGTAGGGGGTAATGGATATTATGGAGATTATAGAAATGGCTATAGCTACTATTATAGTTCAATTATTGCCAATGCTATTACTGTATTACCATATTGGGGAGATTCTACTTACAATATGAATGATTTTAAATTCAAAAAATCTAATTATAAATCATCAAAAAGGATAATAAAAGAAAATAACGATACTAAATACATAAAAGAAACAAAAGATTATGCAGATGATTATTATGATAGAGATTATTCTATAAGTGATTTATTAAAAAATTATAGTCTAATAACACTTGGAAAAAATCAGATAGATTCAAAATCAAAATTATTAGAATTTGGAAATACTCCAGGTTCAATTAAATTATTTCATATAACAGGTCAAGCTTTAATATCTGGTGACATATATGGAAAGGTTTATGAAAATGAGCCTGATAGCTACTATACAAATTTGCCAAAATATGATAGAACTGCATTTGACTTAGAAAGTAATGAAGTAACAGAATCTTACATAAGAAGAAATGTAATCAATAATAATAGACGAGTTAGTACTGTAATACAACCATGGGACAATATGGCAAGTGATAATAAAAGATATGAGTATCAAAAGAATAATTTAATAGTTGGCGGAGTTCCAGGCGATGATGGTGGACCAGGTAATTATACTGGATTTATTACTAACTACATTAATTTTGATAGATTATACAGTAATATTATTTCAGAACAAAGTAAAATTGAAGAAGGTACTAGTATAACTCCAAGTAATGGTAAAGCTCATATTAGAGTTGGTGGAAGTTATGTAATAGATAATATTAATGATGTAGATGAAATTATATTTGATAATTTTGATGATAATAAAAAATATATTACAGTTATAACAATTAAAAATAGTGGAGATATAAACTTTCCATTAATTAGTAAAGATACAGGAAGTTATAAAGGAATAGTTACGAATGATTATTTTGGAAAAGAACAAGCTACTCATCTATATGAACAGGATACCTTCACACAAGATACATACTTCGGGAATATAGTATGGAATATACCAAACGCTACATATATTAAATTAAAAGAAGGTGCACCGTTTGCAGGACACCTAATCGCCCCTAAGGCTGATGTAGAAACCCCTGAAACACATTTTGCAGGATGCTTTATCGTAAACAGTATTTATGGAGAAGGAAATACAGAAGCACATTTTTATCCATTAACTTCAACTGCTACTTATGAAGTACCAGAGTATAATGATTTAACAAAATCAGAAAAAGCAACATTAGGAGCAATGAGATTAAAAAGACTACTTGGAGGAAGTGCAAGTACCATTGAAACAACAGTTTTAGGAGATGAAACAGAATTTAGAAAAGAAGAAGCTAAACTAAATGAAATACTAGATAAAGAACAAAATAAAACAAGTAATAATACAATTGCTCCAATAATAGATATCTTACAAAATCCATTAACTAAAAGGAATATTATTATAATAATCAGTGTACTAATTATTATAAGTGTAACACTATGCTTAACATTTAAAAAGAAAATTAAAAGATGATTAATCATCTTTTTTTTAAATTAAATATAGCAATAATTTCTATACAAACATATTGACTATCAAATTAATATATCCTATACTGAAGATAATAGGAGAGTATAGATGATGAAAAAGAAAAAAAGACTATTGTTTTTATTAATTATTTTTGTGGGATTAATTCCTAAGTTAACATTAGCAGAGACATTTGAAGGAGAATATTCAATTGATTATTTATTAAAAAATTATAGCATAGTTACTTTAGGACTGCTCCTAAAGGTAATTTAGAAAGTATTAGCTATGTGGATGGTCCTGTACTTGTAAATGGTGATTATATTTATAATGAACTTGGTAGTAATTTTGGATCACAAGCCGAAAATATAAAATCGTATATAAAAGGTACAATAAAGTCACAAATTTTGGATGATAAGACATAGTATTATATTAGTAATAAGAAGGGTAGATATGGGATAAGAGAAAAAGTACACTATTGGAATAATCTTGCAATTTAGTTTGGAGGAAGTTATTACACTATAGTACACGGTAAAATCCCACTAGAAGTTGCAGATAGTATTTGGAAATATGTAAGGTATCAAACATCATATAGATGGGTATGTGATAAAGATTTATATGAAGATATTATAAGCAATAACAACATTACAATAGTAGATAATTTTGATATAGCACTGAACAAATAATAAATGTCAAATAAAGATTGAATTTAGTTTTACAAGTGATAATACAACAAAAAATTAGAAATAGTAAAATAATAAAGATAAATATTGAACATGAAAAACAAAGTCCTACTTGATAAAATAAGGACTTTATGATATAATTATAAACAAATTTTAAAGGAGGGCATAGTTATGAATACAAGCGAAAAAGAAAATATACATATGGATATGCAAAGTACTGGAGATGATAATGAATTGTTAAATTCTGATGATGATTCTATGCTTGATGAAAAAATAATGACTCCAAAATTTAAAGCATTTCTAGATGAATTAAAACCATATAATGATGCATATGACACAATGGCACTTATAAAAGAAAAAGAACATGGTTTTATCATTCCAGAAAGATTTTTTTCAGATAAAGAAATGAATGGCATAAAACGATTTAATCCATTAGCAGACAAATACTGGACATTTCTTAATGATATTAAAAAATATACAGAAATGGTTGCATTTGTTAATTTTTGGTGTGATAAAAATAATTTAGCTAACATTGATTATCCTATAATAAATCCTTATTTTATGAAAAAAGAAATTATTTGTACGTATGGAATAGATGTATATAGAAAAATATTCAGTAAAGGTTTTGATATGAAAATAGGCATTCTTTCAATTGAAGGATATTCTACTAACTTATTAGATTTAGAATATTTAAATAACTTATACAATTGGTCAGGAATAAAATGTTCTATAGACTATGATAATAATATATTTCATTATAATATTAAGTCTAATAAAGAGTACAATAAGAATCCTAAAATTTAATATTTAATAATTAGAGTAGAAATACTCTTTTTTATTTGACTTTTTATCTATGTGAAACTTAATATTACAATAAAAAGAGAAAATAGTATATCTTGAGAAAATTATACAAATAAATATTATTATTTACTTGATAATATGAAATATAATAAATTAGATAAAATATATTAAAGAAAAATAAAAACTAGTTTTTATAGAATAATTATTTTTTATATATTAATTCTATCTCATAAAATGAATACTAGACAACTTTAACTCCAATATATTATAATAAAATAATAAAGTATATATAATATAATCAGGGATGTGTAATAATGAAAAAAATATTATTTTCTATATTATTTGTATTTCTATTTATACCATATATTGTAAATGCTACAGAATGTGATCCATCAAAAGTATATATAGATTCTATTAAGTTAGAGAATCTATCAGCTAACGTAAAAGAATTAGAAGATGCAATAGCTCAAGATAAAAATATAAATTTACATCTAAAAATGAGTGAAGTAAATGATTCTATTCAATATAAAGTAGTTTTAAAAAATGATTCTAACGAAGATTACCTACTAGATAAAAATAGTTTAAGTGTAAGTAATGAGTATTTTGTATATTCATTTGATACTGATAATTCTAATGTAATTAAAGCAAATAGTACAAAAATACTAATACTAAATATTCAATATAAAAATGAAGTTCCAGAGTCATTATATGATGAAAATGTATACAAAAATAGTGAATCTATACAATTTGATTTAAAAACAGAAGAATCTATTTCAAATCCAAATACAGGAGTTCATTATAGATTAATAATAATATCAATCATATTATTATCTCTATTATTAATAATTATTAGAAAAGAAAAAACAAATAAAGTATTAATAATATTAATTAGTTTATCTATATTAATGCCAATAAGTATAAAAGCACTATGTAGTTATTCTATAAAGATAGATGCATCTATTGAATTAGAGAAAAAGTTAAATGAATTTTGTATTGATAGAGTTGAATATACGATGACTGGGGAAAAGGTATCAAATACTTATAGATATTCATTTGATAAAGATATGACTTGGAATGATTTTGTAATAGATGATAATAAATTAGGACTGAAAATAATGGAACCATATATTGTATTTTTTCCTGGTTACTCAAAATGTGATGGTTATTTAGTAGATAGTAAAGGAATCATAGTATCACCTTCCGATAAAATAAAACCATGTTCTGATGTAACCTATGAAAAAAGTCAGCCAGCCTGTTAAAAAAATGTATGTTAAATAAAAGGTAGAGTTTTTAAAATGAATAAAAAAATAATTATTTTGTTAATAGGTTTTATATTAATTCCAATGGGAGTAAAAGCTAACATAACGTGTAATGACGGAACAATTAGTTCCACATGTCAAGACTGTCATACAGGTTGCTGTTCTAGGCATGGAGGCTGTACTAATAATCCTAATAGTAATGGAGGAGGGTATACTCCAAGTAATAATTATTCTTATAATCCAACACCTGCCCCTGAACCTGATCCAGTGCCTGAGTACGTGCCTAATCCAACACCTGAGCCTGAATCAGCTCCAGTGCCAGAAACTACCCAAGACTCAACTCAAACAACTGAACCAACTGAAGAGCCTCCAAAACAAGAATCTAATGACTCAGAGGATGATACAACAGTCAAAGAGGAAGAATCATATGATAAACAATCTAATGAATCAACTCAGGCTAATGAAAATAATGAAGATGATTCTGCGGCTGGTCTTGGTGTATTAGGACTTCTAGCTGCTGGAGCAATTATAGGACATAAAGCAAGTAAGAAGTAGAATAATGTCCTCAAAAGATGGGGTGGAGAAGGTATTTAGTATTGATGAGACAATATCTAAGTATAAGGATGTAAAAGCTTATGATTTAGAAAAATTAACTCATAAAAATAATTTTCCATGGAAAATAGCAGAAGGATACATAAAAAATAATCCAATAAAAATTACAGATCAAATAATTAAAGATTATCATCTAAATGAACAAAAATTGTTATATGGCATTAAGAACTTGTTAATTCAAGTTCTTTTTATTTTAAATTAAATAAATGTTAAAACGAGATTATATATAATTTGTTAATCTAAATAGTATAATAATAGTATCTATAAAAGTTTAAAAAAATATGATATTATAAAATATATAATAATTGTAAGAGGTGTTCTAAATGCAAACTTATACAGAATTAATGGAATATATAATAGAATGTACATTATTAAGTAAAGATCAATTAATTGGTCCAAATCACTTATCATTATTTGATATAATTGGTTTAGAGTGTAATACTACAGATTTTGCAAGAGCAGCAGGAGGATTTAGTAAAGATAATATAAGCTATGTACTAAAAGATATTTATTATGAAAATAATGATTTTAGTTCTATTATTCTAAGTAGTGTTTCATCCGAAAAAATAAAATCTCCAAAAACAATATTTGCTCAAGATACATTTATTAGACCTGTATTAAAACTAAAAAGTATTGTTCCTTTTCTTCCACTAATAGAAAGAGATCAAAATAATCTTTTAAAACTAGATTTAGGTTATTATCCATCTGTTTTTGAAACTGACCAAAAAACATTAAAAGAATTAGATTCTTTACTTCGAGAAGAAGAATTACATACAGAAAAAGGATATTATTTAATAGGTGATAAAAAAGAACCAATATATAAATACAAGGATAATTACTATATTAGGCATTCTGCAAATATATATCATCTACATCATGTTAATGAGGGCTTAATTGGGCCAATATGGTATAAAATTGAACCAATCACTTGGTATGTTGATATGAGTAATAAACTCTTAATTTCAAAGAATCTTATAACTTCAAATGCAAATTATACAACTTTACATGAAAAAGACAAACCACAAAGATTTGAAGATACTATTTTATATAAATACTTAAATGAAACTTTATTAAGAGAAATGTTCATAATTGACAAAATAAAAGAAAATAATATAATTGATGATTTATTTAAAATAGACTATGGTATAAATATTAATGAGAGAATAGAAAAGATAAAAGATCTCTGTAAATTAATAACCCCAAAATCTAGAATAATAATTTATAATAAAACAAGTGAAATATTAAAAAAATATATAGAAAATGTTGAGTATGTAAAACCAAAATTTGATAGAAAAATACAATTAAGTATAAATATAACTGATGTATCAATAATTGAACCAATTTATATAAATCTATTAGATAATTTAATAAAACAAATTGAACCTCTTAAATCATTAATAAAAATGGAAGAAGAAGTTATACAATATAGAAATATGTTAAATATTAAAATAAATAAAATACATATTACTAATAAAACATATGATAAGATTTCAAACATTTTATTTATATCATCAAAATTAGATAATAATAAAACACAAGAAATAAGAAATAAACTAATTACTTATATTAATGAATATGAAAAAAATATTAATGAAAAAATAGAACATTTTTTAACAGAAGAAATAGAACTAGAATTTAATGATTATTATAAATTAGAATTTGAACAAAATATAGATAATTTATTACAGTATGTTAGAAATGAAATTAAAATTATAATACCAAAAAGAGTTTTAGAAAATGCTCTAATGAATGAAGAAATAGAATGGAAAGAAGGAAATTCTCTATCAGATTTTTTAAGTTCTATAAAATATACTATTTCGAGTATTTTAAATAAAAAAACAAGAATAAAATATAAGACTGAATATAATAATATAATAGATAAATATATTGACCTTTTTAATAATCCTAATGAAGATAATAATTATTATAGTAAACTATCAACAGATTTAAGAAAAGATTTAAATAATCTACTAGAAGAATTATATAAAGAATCGCCTCAAATAGATAAAGAAAATAATGGTAGATATCAAATTAAAATAGTAAATCAATTAAAAAAATCTAAAAAAATATTAAATAATACAATAACAGAAAAAGAAAAAAAGAAAATAGATTATGAATTAATTACTAGTAAAATACAAGATATTAATAATAAATACTTTATGAGTTCTAATTTAAAGAGTACTATCTTAAATATATTAAAAAATAAATTAATAAATAAACTAGAAATACATGAAAATAATATAATTAATGAACCTATATATTCATTAGATGAGTATAATAAGACTTTAAAAGAAATATTAAGTGATATTACTGAATTTGAAATAAAGTTATATTTATATCTAGATGAATATATAGAGTATAATAAGCTACCAAAAAAAACATCAAAAAAATAAAATAATAAAAATAGTAGAGGAAAATAATTTATCAATTAGACAATTAAGAGATAAGATTAAAAATAAAAAATATGAAAGATTACCTGAAGAAACTAAAAATAATTTAGTTATTCATAATGAATCTAAAATAAACGATTATATTAAAAATCCTATAATAATTAAAAAGAACAATAATTATGAAGAAAATTCTGAAAAAATTCTTCAAAGACTTATACTTGATGATATTTCATCTTTTTTAAAAGAGTTAGGCAGTGGTTTTTCTTTTATTGAAAATGAATATAAGATAAGAATAGGTGATTATTATAATTATATAGATCTACTTTTGTATAATATTAAATTTAAATGCTATGTAGTAATAGAATTAAAAGTAAAAGAGCTTAAAAAAGAGCATATTGGGCAAATAGAAACATATATGAATTACATTGATAAGAATATAAAAGAATTAGATGATAATAAAATGACATAATAAAAACACTAGATTTCTTCTAGTGTTTTTATTATACATTGAAAACTTAAATAGCTCTTTCATAAAGAATAATTTAAATCATAGATAATCACTAAGTATTGGAAAGTCAGAAAAACCACAAAGATATGACATTATGTCTTTAGTAATTTCTACATATATATTATTTTCCGTATGATAGTTTGTATTTATAACAGAGAGATAATCTTTATAAATTTTGGATACTAATCCGTAGTTTTCACAATTTACTAACATAATATTATATAATCTATTAAGTTCATCTTGAGTTGTTTTTTTATTTGATATTTTTCCTTCAAGCATCGCAGCTTCTTTTGCTTTATCAATCGTAATATCAGGATATTTATCTATTATTTCCTTAGAAACTAGATTAATTCTATCTTCTTCTAATAAATTGCCATTATATTCAAATTTCATACTATTTTCTCTCCTTCCTAGTCATTGATTGTGTGTGAGCAAGATTAATAGTCTCCGCATCTAAATAAATGGTAGTTTCTTTTCCTCGTATAACCTCTTTCAAGTAACGAGTTCTAATACTATTCATTACAGTTTCTAAGCTTCTAGCCCCAGTATTTAATTCATATGCTTGTTCAGCAATTATATCATAAACATCATCCTCAATAATTAACTCTTTATTAAATGATTCAACCCATTTTCTAAATCCGATTAAAGGGCTAATACTAGACTTAAGTAATATTTGTTTTAATGCATCTTTACTATAGTCTTCAGTATGCAAATAGGTATTAAATCTACCTACAAGTTCCTTTTGAAGTCCAATAGAAATTAGATCTTGTGGAGTAATAGAATAATCAACAGTGTTAGTATCTTGACTTGTTTGATTAAATCCAATAGTATTTTTTTTCATGGTTTTTTTTGAACGTAAATTTGTTAATGCGCCTAAACATACAAAAGTTAATTTAGAAGTATCAAACTTAACAATATTTGGGAAGAGTCTACCACTTACATTAATATCGTATACACCTCCACCTAGAAAATCTAATAACTGGTGTTGGACTGCATTATTCATTTGTAATCCCCCTTTATTAAAAGCAATTTTATCAATTTCATCAATAACGACAATACCTCTTTGTGCTTTTTCTAAATCACCATTAGCTTCTTTATATAAATTAACTAAAATATCGCTTAAGTCTCCACCTACATATCCAGTTGAAGAATATTTAGTTATTGAAGTAGATGTAAAAGGAATACTTAGTTTATCAGTAATATCTTTTGTAATTGCTGTTTTCCCTGTACCAGAAGGGCCATCTAAAAATATAAGAGACCTTTGACTACTAGGTATTTCATCTAAGTCTGCTAATACCTGATTATTTACGATATTATAAAATAGATCCTCACAAAAAGCTTCTTGTCCAACAAATTTTCGTTTAAGTTCCTCAGCAATACTCCATAAATTATCATCAATTGTAAATGAATTCTTTTTTTTAGATTCAATTGTATCATTTTCTTCTTCATTTTCATTATTTTTAATATTCTTGGTACCAAATATACTAAATAAAAGATCATTATAATTATTATTGAAATAATCTCTATTCGTCGACTTGCTTTTTTCTTTTATATCTATCGTAGCGTAAAATATTAGATGTTTTTCTAAAGCTTTTTTAAGCGGATGAAAAACAAATGATATGTATTTCATATTTTTATCATATGTATCTATAAAATGATTAAGAAATATTTTATTCTCATTAAATGCTGAATATAAAAATAATGAAGGTGAAACATTATTAATAACATAATCCTTTTCCATTGTTTTCAAAAAACTAAATAAATATGATTTAAAATGAATATTATAATATTCTTCATAGTTTATATTTAAAGTTTTAATATCTTCTTTTTTTAAACCAGCACAATCAAGAAAATTATCTAACTCAAAAACATCAAACTGAGACAAAGTGTTTTTTAGACTACCATCCACTAAAAATCCAGCAATGAATAAAGCAATAAATTTTTTATCAAAATCTGTGGATGAATATATATCCTTAAGTGTTGCATTCCTCAAACTCATTTTAAATATTATATTTTTATCTTTTAATGCAATAAAAACAGATATTACTTTATCTATAAATTCTTGTGTTTTATTATCAAAATCTTCATAATTTAAACTATAACTCATTTAACTCACCCTAAATAAATAATACCATATATCAGACGTAAAATAAACAAGTATAATATATTATTTTATAATTAGTGTAAAGTATAAAACAATAATAATCAGATAAAATTGTTAATTATAAGCATAAATGTTACATAAGGGATATAGAAACACTGAGAAGTGCCCAGAGATTAGATAATGTTATATGAAAAATGAAATAATAATATTTGAAAATCAAGAGGTTAAATTAGAAGTAAATATGAAAGATGAAACTGTATGGTTAAATGCTAAGCAAATAGCTGAGTTATTTGATAGAGATTATAAGACAATAAGAAAACACATTAATAATGCAATAAAAGAAGAATTAAATAGTGAAGAGGTTGTCGCAAATTTTGCGAGTACCACTAAGCATGGTGCTATTAAGGGGAAAACTCAAACTCGAGAAGTAGAATACTATAATTTAGATGTAATAATTAGTGTTGGATATCGCGTAAAATCACAAAATGGTATTTTATTTAGAAAATGGGCTAATAAAGTATTAAAAGATTATCTATTAAAAGGTTATGCAGTTAATCAAAAAAGATTAGATGCTTTAGAAAAGACAGTTAAATTAATAGATATTGCCTCTCGAATTAATTCTAAAGAGACTAGTGATATAGTCAAAGTAATTAATAATTATTCATATTCATTAGGACTACTTGATGATTATGATCATAGAAGAATAACTAAACCAAAAGGATATTTTTCAGATGAGGTAATTACCTATGAACAATGTATGGATATAGTAGATTCACTAAAAAGTAATTTTGATAGTGATATATTTGCCCTTGAAAGAAATAAAGGATTAAAGTCAATTATAAATGATATATACCAAACATTTGATGGAATTGATATATATCCTAGTATTGAAGAAAAATGTGCGAATTTCTTTTATATGATTATAAAGAATCATGTATTTATAGATGGAAATAAAAGAATAGCAGCAACATTATTTATCTATATATTATTTTTCTATGATTTATTATATAAAGATAATAAACAAGTAATAGATAATAATACACTGGTTGCATTAACTTTATTAATTGCTGAATCTAATCCTAAAGAAAAAGAAATACTAGTAGATTTAATTATTAATTTAATAGTAAAGAATAATTTATAAAATAAATGTCCTTTCGAAAAAATGTTCGAAAAGGCTTGAATAATAAATCGAACAAATGTATAATTATTTTGGTGATTAATATGACAATAAAAGAGAAGTTAATTATATTAAGTGATAGTGCTAAGTATGATGCATCTTGTTCATCCAGTGGAAGTACAAGACCTAATAATAATGGTACTGGTAATGCTGCTGTTTCTGGTATTTGTCATTCTTTTGCAAGTGATGGAAGATGTATTTCTTTATTAAAAATACTAATGACTAATTCATGTATATTTGATTGTAAGTATTGTATTAATAGAAGAAGTAACGATGTTAAAAGAGCAATATTTACTCCAACTGAGATATGTGAGGTTACAATGAATTTTTATAAAAGAAATTATATAGAGGGATTATTCTTATCAAGTGGTATTATTAAAAGCCCAGATTATACAATGGAAAAATTAATTGAGACTTTATATTTATTACGTAATAAATATCATTTTAATGGTTATATTCATGTAAAAGCCATTCCTGGAGGAAGTGAAATATTACTAAAAAGATTAGGTTCTTTAGCCGATAGAGTAAGTGCAAATATTGAACTTCCTACAACATCAGGATTAAAATTACTAGCTCCTAATAAAGAAGAAAGTAACGTTACAAAGATTATGAAAACTATTAAAATTAATCATAGTAAAAAGTTTATTCCTGCAGGACAATCTACACAAATGATTGTAGGAGCAACATCAGAGTCTGATTTAGAAATATTAGGAAAAAGCGAAAGTTTATATAATAATTATTCTTTAAAAAGAGTTTTTTATTCAGCCTACATTCCAGTTAATAAAGATAAATTATTACCTACAATTAAAACACCTCCATTAGTTCGTGAAAATAGATTATACCAAGCTGATTGGTTACTAAGATTTTATAATTATAAAGTTAATGATTTACTTAACAAAGATAATCCAAACTTTAATATATTACTAGATCCTAAAGCAGATTGGGCACTAAGACATTTAGATGAGTACCCTAAAGAAATAAATGAAGCAAGTTACTATGATTTATTAAAAATACCTGGTATTGGACCTAGAAATGCTAGAAAAATAATATCTACAAGAAAATATTATAAGTTAGAATTTAATGATTTAAAGAAGATGAATATATCACTTAAAAGAGCAAAATACTTTATTCTATGTAATGGAAAATATTTTACTGATAAAAACATGTTTAATAAAAAAATAATACAAGCTAATTTGGTTTTAGAAGATAAAATTATTAATAATACAGGAGTTCAATTAAGTTTATTTAATGAATAATATTTATATTTATGATGGTGGTTTTATATCATTTATTGCATTAGTAGTAGAGTTATTTAAAAGAAAAATAGTACCGGATGATATAAAACTGATTGACTCTTTCGACAAAGGATTATTTGATAATGAAATATTTATAAAAGTAGAAGATGAACGAAGGAATATTGAACTTTTAAAAACTAAATTAACTAAAGAAGTATCTTACTGTATATATAATGTATTTTTATCAGACAATAAAAATAAAGAAATGATTATTTATAATTTTTTAATAAATTATTTTAAGTATGGGAAAACTATATTTGGAAGAAGAAATATTGATTCAGTAAATGAATCAATAAAAATAACTAAATATGTTAGAGGAGAAGCACATAAATTAAAAGGATTTTTAAGATTTAGTAAAATGAAAAATAACTTTTATTATGCTAAGTTTGAGTCTAATAATAATGTAATAGGAATACTTGCTAATCATTTTAGTAAAAGACTTATGAGTGATAATTTTATAATTCATGATACTAAAAGAGGTATATATGCAATATATGATAAGAAAAAGATATTTTATTTAACTTCTAATGATATAGTTGATTTAAAATTAGAGAAAGATAATGAAGATTCTATTGAAGATTTATGGAAAACATTTTATAAGACAATAGGTATTAAAGAAAGGGAAAATAAAAGATGTAGACAAAACTTTATGCCTAAAAAATATTGGAAAAATATGTTAGAAATGGAGGATGAAGTATGAAAGGTGTAATAAGTGGAGAGAAATTACAATATGTAATGAGTAAAGCAGTAAATTTAATATGTGATACTGTATCAGCAACCCTTGGTCCAACCGGAAATAATATATTAATAAATAATAGTGATACAACTCCATTTATTACTAACGATGGAGTAACTATTGCAACAAACATAGAGAGTGAAGATAAAAGAATAAATACAGTACTAGAAATAGTAAAAGAAGCATCTCTAAAGACAAATGAATTAGTAGGAGATGGAACTACTACAACATTAGTATTATTACAAAGTATTTTTAATTTAGGATTAGAAGAAATTAATAATGGTAAAAATAAAATAATACTAAAAAATGAATTATTATCTTATATGGACAAAGTAGTAAATGAAATAAATAATATAAAAAGATATCCAAAAGAAGAAGAATTATTATCTATCGCAGTAACATCTTCAAATAGTTATGAAATAGGTAAAATAATTACTGATATATTTAAAAAAGTAAAAAGTAAATATTCTATAAAATTAGAAGAATCTAATTCAGAGTTAACTTATAGTATTAATAAAAAGGGATATAATATTTCTATTAAAAATATATCTAATTTGTATTTTACTAAAGATAAATATATTGAACTTAAAAATGCTAAAGTACTTATTTTAAAAGGTTATTTAGATAACTTAGAATCTATTAGTGATATTATTAATTCATCACTTGAGAATAATGATAATTTAATAATAATTACAGAAGGAATTGAAGATGAAATAAGAAATGAGGTATTAGTATATTATCTAAATAATAAAAATATCTTTATATTAGAACAAGATGAATATGCATCTCATAGAGATAAACAAGAAGAAGATATTTCATATCTTACCAATGCAACCATTAAAAATATTGATTATGAAGAAATCTATACTACTGATTTAGGTAGGACGGATAATATTATAATTAATAGTGATGAAATAATATTCTTAAACTCTAATAATTGTAAAGAATTAATTAATAAACTAAATAAAGAATTAGAACTATGTAAAAGTGATTATGAAAAAGAGTTTATTAATAATCGTATATCTAAATTAGAAGAAGGTATCACTACAATTTATGTTGGAGGAACAACTAAAACAGAAAAAAAAGAGAGAATGATGCGCTTTGAAGATGCAATAAGTGCATTAGAAACTGCTAAAAATGGTATAACAATTGGTGAAGGAATAACATACTTAAAAGTGAGTGAAATACTTCCTGATGATAATACAACATCATTGATCATTAAAAAATCATTGCATAAGCCATTTGAATGCATAATGAATAATCTAGGATTAAATTCTAATAAAATAAAAAATAAAATTATTAATAATAATTACAATTTAATTTATGATTATAAATTAGATGATTATATACCAGTTAATAATAGTAATATAATTGACTCAAGCGATGTAGTAATTCAAGCTTTTAAAAATGCTTTAAGTATAGCAGCAATTCTTCTTTCTACATCATCTTTAGTAATAAATTTAAATGAAAAACAAGTAAATAATATAATGTAAAAAAAGTAACTAATAGATTTAAACTTTGTTAAAAACCATAATTCTGTTATAGTGCAATGATTGAACGATATTTTTTCCTTTATTAGAAAAAATATACTATAGTTAATAAAAAATTAGAAAAAGACAAAAAAGAAATTTGTAAAAACGCATTTCTATGATATACTTTTTATAAGATTGAGAGGAAGAAAGAATGAAAACTAATAAAAAGATAAATAGTATAATTATTGTATTTTTAATTTTTTATTTTGTTCCAATTTTTGTTTTTGCTAAAACATATAACTATCCAAATGATGTGAGATATTCATTGTATGAAGAAAATGGCAAAGATGCAGTAGAATTTTTACCAGGAGACGAAATAATATTTAATACTATTGGCAGCAATATTTATATTGATGATATTAAAACTTCAGATGAATGCTATGGATTTTCGTGTACAGAAAATGTTTATATAGTAACAGAAAAAATGTATTTTAGTTATGAAAAGGCATGGAGTAATAAAGTTAATTTTATAACAAAAAAAGAAGAGAATAGTATATATTTATATTCTGATAAATCCGAGGGGAAATATTATAAGTCGGGAGACTTAATAGCATTTAAAAATCTTAATTATCACGCAGCTGGTATTAATCCAAGAATATATGATTTTGATGATAATATTTTATATTTTTATGATACCTTTTCATTTGCATTTGATACTTATTATACTCAAAGAGTATATGATCAAGGATATCTATTATTAAAATTACCAAGAATTGATGAAAAAGATGTTTATTGGAAAACTTCTATATTTGATGATGGAGCTTATGATTATCCTAGCCCTCATTTTACCCCAATTGAATATTTTGAACCTAAAATTGAACTAAAATGTGATAAAGATAAAATAAATTATGGTGAAAAAACAAAGTGTGAAGTACTACTAGAAAGTTCTTATAAATTAAGAAACTTAAATTTTTCAATTAATCAGAAGAATTTAAAATTATCTAATATTTCTTATTTAGATGGAGTTACTAATTCAAGCAATGATAATAAAATAATAAAACTGAATTTTGATGATAATAATAGTTTTATTGAAAAGAAAGTAATTGTGACTTTTGACGTGGAAGGAACAAAAGATTCATCATATTTAGATAATATCTCTTTAGAAAATATAGAATATACTGATGAAATAGTAACAGCAAAATATGATAATTTAGATAGCGGCTTAATTATAACATCAACAAAACCACTAATAAACCCCGAAACTGGAATAAAAACTATATTTGTAATAATACCAATTCTATTACTAATTATTATGGGTTTAACAAGTATATTTATGAATAAAAATAGAACTACTGATTAGTAGTTTTTTTAACAAGAAGTGTAAAAATGAAAAAGTATTATTACTTATATTATTAGTATTACAATTTATACCATATATAGTAAGTGCAGCTGAATGTGAAACCTCAAAAGTATACATAGAATCAATTAGTATGGAAAATTTATTAAGCAATGTAGAAGAATAAAAAAAACAACAGCTAATGATAAGAACATTTATTTAAATCTCAAAATGAGTGAAGTGAATGATTCAATATAGTTTAAGTATAGAAAATGAATATTTTACTTATTCATTTGATATGGATAATTCTAATGTTATTAAATCAAAAATAGTAGATGAAATTATTATATTAGAATTGGTAAAAATTGCCTTTAAATATAATTATAAAATAAAAAGAGATGAAATAAGAGACTTATTATTTAATTCAAAATACACTTATATAAATGTAGAAAAAAAAGATTTAGAATTAAATAATTACCTAAGTCAATTAAATAATATTATAGAAAAACACCAATACAATGAATATAATTGTATACTATTAAATAATGATAATGACTATTTAAAGCAAAGACTATACATTTCTCCTAATCCAGAAAATATGTATGAATTAATTAAAGTAGTAGTAAATTACTTTATAAAAGAAAAATTAACAGTAAAAATAAAATATCAGCAATCTACAAACATAAAATATACAGATAGAATTATAATCTTTATAAATGAAAATGTACAAGATAAAACAGAACAAATTCTAACTGATATAAGAAATAATTATTCACATTTATTTTT
>CAMOWA010000033.1 GCA_946628005.1 uncultured Caryophanales bacterium | reverse complement strand
GGGCAATATCATTATTTGTATTATCTATAAAAGTATCTATACCATCATTTATTGCTATATACCTAATATTATTATTTGGAAAAAACTTTTCTATTAATTCTCCAGTACCTATATAATCTCTACCTAATCTAGACATATCTTTAGTAATAATCATATTGATTTTTCCAAGTTCTATATCTTTCATCATTCTTTTGAATGATGGTCTATCAAAATTAGTTCCAGAAAATCCATCATCTACATATTCATCAACTACTATATAATTGTTTTCTTTTACATATTGGTTAAGTAAACTTCTTTGACTAACAATACTATCAGATTCGCGCGTTAAATCATCTCTTGATAATCTTATATAAAGTCCTACTTTAAAACTACTATTCCCTACCATTAATTACTACTCCCTTCTACTTGGGAATAAAGAGTATGATTACATGGTAGCTCTCTATTAGAGATATTGCAAGTCATGTTTAACTTCTTTTGTAATTCTATTTTTAATACTTCAGTTATTATTTCATTTAAAGATTTAGAAGTATCTTTAAACTTTAAATTAACTTTGTATTTATCCATAGAGTTTGATACCTCCAATTAATTCTATGGTTTTAATTTTTGTAATATTACTTGATATGATTTCTTCATACCCAATAGTATTACTTAATCTCATAATCCTCCTTATTCATAAACATCATCTCCTTTTGCTTGGATAATACCTCTCTTAAAAAGAGTGAGTCAAGTCATTTACAATGGAAAGTTTTATCTATCATCCTAAAGCTATTCATAATTTATTAAATAATGAAACAGCAGGATAAGAAGATGGTGTAATAGCACGCGTTTTCCCTTATATAATAAGGACTTATGTATACCATTCTTATTTCGTACTTACGAAATTCATCCTACTTCGTAGGTTGATATAAAGGATGGTTATTAAATAAGTCTTTATATTGTAAGATTTTAAAGCCAAAAAAAATCATCCTATTATCTAATTTTATCTAGATTTATAGGATGATCATCTTTTATTTTTTATTAAGATTTTTTCCCTATCTTCTATCAAATTTTCATTTATATTATATAATATTTCATTATAATATAAATTATCACTCATCAAATCATGGTGTGCACCTTTTATATGTTTATTATTAACATCTAAGTAATTTGATATAGCTTCTTCACTACTAGTATGAACAAATCCATCAGAATTTTTACCCATTAGCATATCATCAATTAAACACATACCAATACCAGTAAAGTTTGCTGTCATAATTGCCCTTTTTAAAGTATCGTCATTTATACCTGTTGTAAAATTTTCAAATCGATTAATAGATTTAATAGCATCAATATTATCTTGCAATAAAAGATACTTAATCAGTGTATCATCATATTTATCTAATCTATCTTCTGGTATGCCATCTTCTATTGCAATATCATAATCCATATGTGAATTACTAGATATACTCTCATAGAAATTAATTAGATAAGTGTATATTTTATTTGCTAAATCTTTATTTGAAATATGACCATTAATAAATTCCTTAACATCTTTATAGAGTATTTTTGGTGAAGCCATTTTAGTACCCATATATGGTGTTGCAGCATTATACAAATTAATTTTAACACGATTTTTTTTATTAATATGTTTTATCATGTCAAAAAACATAACACCACCTTTTGAATAGCCTAAAATATTAATTGAATTACAATCTGCTCGATTACATAAGCCATTTATATAATCTGCAAGAATTACTCCATCTTCTTTTAAAGGTGCATCTCTATCAAGCATTATAAACTTAACAATTACATTATGCTTTTTTGTTTTAAAATAATTCAAAATATTGTTAACATAAGCTTTTTTTTCTTTTATATTAATAGCATCTTTTGAATGATTTTCAACTCTTGATCCATAACAATAAATAATATAATCATATTTATCACTATCATTATTTCTAATAGGTTCATAGTTTGCAACAGCAAGTGATATATCATTACTTTCATTATTGCCATAAATCCAATTATTATCATACAAATTATATTTTCCAATTATTTCTATTTTCCCCATTTTATGCATCTCCACTTAATTGATCTAGTATTATAGCATATTTTTTTATAGTTTTCAAATTTACTTATACTCATTATTCCCCATAAAAATCGTATCACCTTTTTTTACTGTATATAAAAACATATTATCAGGATTAGTTCCACTTTGAGAAGGAATAATCAAACTTTGTCCTTCTTTTAATGTATAAGCATCTACATTATTAATATTAGCAAGTTCAGTTACAGAAACCCCAAACTGATTACTAATACCATATAGTGTATCACCTTTTTTTACTATATAAACATCATTCAAATAAATCACCTATAATAATATATGCAAAAAAAATAATAAGTTAAAACAACTTATCATTAATAATTATCTAAAAAACTTTTATAAACTCCATCATCCTTAGTTCCTAAAATACATTTTAAATTAACATTATCAAGAGCTTTAAAAATATTATAATCAACATTAGGATTAGTTTTTCTCATCATTTCAATAAAATTTTTCATTTCAACTCGTTTACTAGATTCTTCATGGTTAGAAACTTTTTCTGTAAAATGACAAGCACAATTTAAAAAAGTAAGTTCATTAAAATTAGCCCAATCTTTAATAGCTTTTTCTTTAATCAAATAAAGAGGTCTAATAAGTTCTAATCCACTAAAATTCTCACTATGAAGTTTAGGCATCATTGTTTTTACTTCAGAACCATAAAACATAGATAATAAAGTTGTTTCAATAACATCATCTAAATGATGCCCTAACGCAATTTTATTGCACCCTAATTCTTGAGCTTTTTTATATAAACAACCTCTTCTCATTCTTGCACACAAATAACAAGGACTCTTTTGAACATTTGATACAACATCAAAAATATCACTTTCAAACATTTCTAAAGGAATATTCAATTTCTTTGCATTATCAAGTATTAATTGCTTATTTTTCTCAGTATAACCAGGATTCATACATACATAATGTACATCAAATGAAAACTTTCCATGTCTTTTTATTTCCTGAAAACACTTAGCAAGTAAAAAAGAATCCTTTCCCCCACTAATACAAACCATAATATTATCTTTTTCTTCAATTAATTTATACTCATTAACTGCCTTTACAAACTTACTCCAAATATCTTTACGATACTTTTTTATAATACTTCTTTCGATATCTTTATAATTAATCATAATATTACTCTCCAACAACAGAATATCCTAAATCAGAAATAATCTTAGAAATTGAAACTAAGTCCAAATCTCCTTTATACTTTAAAGTAACTTTATTGTCATTTAAAGACACTTTAGCAGACTTAACACCCTGAATTTTTTTCAAACTTTCCTCTACTTTAGATGCACAATGCTCACAATGCATACCTTCAACCTCAATTATTTTTTTATTATAAAACATAATTACTCCTCCAAAACAAAAACATTATAACATTAGAATTTAATCATGTAAAATAAAGAACAAAAAAAACTAAAATCTTGTTTTAAAATAGGTTTTTGCTATAATTATACTAGGAGATGATAATAATGAAGAAAAAATTTAAAGTACTGGGGATATCATATATATTAATAATTGTATTATTTATATTTGGATTTAACTTTTCAACTATAGTAAAAACAAGTTACGCTATTGATACAGGAATTAATCGTTCAGATATACCAAATAATACGTTTACATCAAATATTTCTAATACTAACAAAACTAATTACATAAAAACAGCTCTAACAGATAGCGGAAACACTTCAACATTTATAGATAATTTCTCTATTCCATCTAATATGAAAATAAATAATAAAAATACCCCGTTATATATAATGCAAAAAAACTTCGATACACCAACAAATACAGAAAAATTTGAAATGATTGATGAAAATCCAATAAATATTAATGACTTAGGAATAAGTTATATACTTTCTCATGGATATAACACAAATAATACAACAAATACAATTTTTGAAACAAAAACATATGGTTCAATTACAGATAACAATATAAAACAATATATTACACAAATAGCTTTATGGTTATATATATATGAAAATAAAACTAAATTTTCCAATACATACTGTAATAATAATGGTTGTGATTTTCTAGATACGAATAATACATTAGTATCAAGTGAATCAATAAGGCAATTAATAGAAAGTGCAGGAAACATATCAAATTACAAATATTTAAAGTATATTACATTATTAGTAGATAAAGCCAAGAATTATACTGGAGAAACCGAAATACAATTAACACCAATTTCAGGGAATAATTTAAGTTATGAAATTAATGATGAATTTACATTACTAACAACAGAAACCATTACACCTACTGTAAGTAAAAACGAAAATAATTTTATGTATTATTCAATAGAAATAAACGATTCAAATAATTATGGAGTATATATAACAGATAATAAAAATAATAAAATAACAAATATGAATGTATTAACAGGATCATTTAAAGTAGTTGTTCCTTTAAAAGAAGAATTAGAAACAATGAATTTAAGTAGTATTGAAATAAACATATATGGAAATTTCATAAAAGATGAAGCATATGAATATAGAGTCACTTCAAAAACAACAGGAGAATTAACAAAACATGATAATTTTTCAAATGTATTATTAGGATATAATCCAAATGAAATAGTAAAAACAAGTTTTAAGTTACATAACTTTACTCAAATAAATAAAGTTGATAAGAATGATTCAAAACCCCTAACAGGAGCAACATTAATTATAAAAAGAAAAGACTCCGAAGAAGGAGTTGAAACATGGGTATCAACTAATGAACCACATTATACATATTTATCTAACGGAGACTATGAATTATGCGAAAAAGAAGCTCCTAATGGATATAAATTAGCAGAATGTAAAGATTTTTCCATAGATGATACAACAATCAAAGTAATTACCTTAGAAAATGAGCTAATTGTAGAAAATATTCCAAATACAAGTAGTAAAAAGAATATACTAATATATTTAATAGGAACAATACTAATCTTAGCTGGTTCTATAACAACAATAATAGTTTTAAAAAAAAATAATTCACTAGTAAACTAGTGGATTATTTTTTAAGAACTTTTGGACTATTAAAGATGACCTCTGGACTATAATATTCATTAGTAGTTTCTGATGCAACCCAACCATATGAATCAATAATTTTTGAAAATTCATCTAATCTTTTTTCAGGAATGGTTATTAATGGTCTTTCAGTTCCTAAATACTCATAAGAATCCTCTAGTATAAATTTAGAATAACCTTTTTTACGATACTCTTCATTTATTAAAAATGTACATATTTTAGATTCATTTTCAGATTTTTTTAACATAGATAAACCTACTATTTGAAAACCATCTAAATAAAATATAGCTTCACCATTTCCTGCTAATATTCTTGGTAATTTTTTTTGATAATACCATTTGTAATACTCTGGATATTGAAGTCTATTATAATCAGTTAATAAATCTCATTAGTAGCTTTAGAAAAATTTTTATCTTTCATATTGCTCAATATATATTTTTCCATAGTACACCTCGGCTCTATATTATAACATAGTCATATGTTATTTCAATATTTTATTTGTTTGTACCATTATAATCATACCTTTCTTTTAAAGACTTTTTTCTAAACATGAAAAAAATCAATCCTAATTTAGAATTGATCATCTATTTATTCTCAAAACTTATAAATAAGTTCGAGCAAATTTTCCTATGGTGCTAGTGTCGTAGATATCTACAACTTTTTCCCAAGTACGAATGACATAAATATCAAATTTTTACAATTATTATAACATTAAATTTACATATTTCATCATTTTTTTTATTTATTTTACTTAGCTTATATATTTATTTGAATTAAAATGGTATAATCAATTTAGTATAGGAGGAAAAATAATGGAAGTTAATCAGAAAAAGACAAAAGGATTTGTTATTGCAATTGTAGTATTAACGATTTTAGTACTAGCTTTAGGTGGATATATTGGATATGATAAATTTTTGAGTAAAAATGTTACAGAAACAAGTACTACTGAAAAAAATTCAAAGAGTGAGACTGATGTTAATAATGAAATTGAGAATAGCAAAAATGAAGAAAACAATAAAGAAGATAATCAGAATGAAGCAATTGTTTCTAATTCTAATAAAGCAAAATGTTATGGAACATATTATGTTAATGGAAATATAAGTGATGGTGTATATATATTAAACAAAGATGGCACTTACCAAGTTGAAAATCAAGAAACATTTGGCGTATTTACAATAAATGAAAATACAATAACGTTTATTGAAAAGAAACATACAACTGGTCCTAGAGAAGAAGATCCAATTTATTATAATCCAAAAAGTTATTTAATATCTGACGATTGTACTAGAATTAGACTGACAGAATCTGGAAGTCATGTATCAGCATATTTAGAAAAAGCAAATTAAAAGTAACTCAAATTGAGTTACTTTTATTAGTTTTCAATTAAATATTTGTTATCTTCATCTACTTGTTTTTGTAATGTTTCTAATTCTTTTATATTTTTAATATTTTTTAATGCTTTTATTTGATTTCTTGCTGATTCATTTAATTGAACTAATCTATCAGATTATTTAATATTCATTTTAATCAGTTCTGCATTAGTATTTTCCAAGTTATTTAGAATAATCAGATGAAGTAGATCAGTATAATCTCTCATATTACCATTTTTTGCAAGTATTGGATTATCTTCTCTCCATTCTTTAGCTGTCATACAAAATAAAGCATCATTCAAAACATCAGCCTCATTTGCATATATAAACTTAATTTGTTGTTCTGTTAAAGTGGGCACAATATATTTATTTATTGCATCGGTATGAACCACATAATTTAATTTAGATAATAATCTATTTACATGCCATTCTATTTTTTCTTGATATGTTTCGTTTCGTTTTAATCTTTCAAATTCTTTTATTAAATAACAAAAAAAACTAACATTTCTGTTAGTAATCTATTGCATCTCAGAATAATCCGAGTTTCCTATCAATCTGGTGCGAACGACAAAGTGATTTACAACTCATTCGCATAAAGACGATTGATTAATATCAATCACTAAATTCATTTTACCAAAGAATAGAAAAAGTAACAATATTTTTAATGCTGCTTTATTATTTAACTGGTCCATTTGGTCCAAAATCGTTGTCAACTTTTTTATTTGCATGATAATTTAAATCATTAATAAAAGATTCATAATAGTGAAGAGTTGGCTTAATTCTTTCAATTTCCACATAACAATCCGAAGAAATGCGATTATATTCTTGTTCTTCTTCAAAATTGTGATTAGCAAATGCTGTATCCCCTTTAGAAGTCGCCCAACTTCTTCTTTCAGATAATTCTTCAATTTTTCTTTCAACATCAGTCTTTTTTACAGACATTGTTATAGCAGCTTCTTTAAGTTGTACTTCATCAAGAGATTCAACAGCTCTTGTATATGTTTGATGAGTAAACTCAAGTAATTGTTCTGCTTGTAAAAGTTCTTTTTCTGCTTTTTCTTGTGTTTCAATATGATGTCTTGCTGAATCATTATAGCCTTTTTCTAATTGATAATCTCCATCGTAAAAAGCCATTTCTCCTTCTATTTTTGCATAATTATAATAACGCTTAGAATTTTCAATTGTATTTTTTAGATTATCACGTCTAACACTCAATTCAATGTATTTTTCTATAACAGCAATTATATCCATTCTTTTACCTCCTAAATCAATTATAACACAATATTACCATTTTTTTATCTATCTATCGAAATCTTACTTGTTTTTTTTATTAATAACACTAGTGTATTTTTTTTCGTTCATAATTCCATTTATAAATAAATTATTAGCCATTTCTTTATATTTATCGTCTTTATCACAAAATATACCATATATTTTATCGTGAATAAATTTTACTACTCTTTGGAATTTATTTTTCCAATAATCTAATGTATCTTTTAAATCTTCTATTTTAGATTTTAAAGATGATATTTCATTGTCCTTATTATCTATAATCATATCTTATATTTTTTCATTTTGTGCTTTAACTCTTTTTCTTAAATCTTCAATAGAATTACGATTTTTTTCAAAACCTTCTTTCATTTTATCTACTGCTAAAGAGTAATTAGTTATTTCTTTAAAGTCATTAGTAGATTTACTAACTTCTTCTATATAATCAATTATCTTATCTTTATTTTGGTTAGATAAAAGTAAATTCTTATTTGATAAAGGTTGATTCTTTAAATTATTAATAATATCTTTTATTTCTTCTGATTTAGTATTTATGTTTTTTGTTTGATTATTTAGTTTATTTATTTTTTGTCTTTGCTTATTATAATTTTTCTTTAACTATTTTTATCATAGACACCAACCTTTCTATGATTTTTTCTTATAAAACGAAAAAATCAATCATTTCTGATTGATATCTATCTAAAAGTTTGAATAGTTCGAACAGATTCGTCAATGGTGCGATACAAGAGCCTATTTTAAACACTTATATCTAAAAGAATAACTAATAAATATCAGTTCTATATATAATAGAACATAAATTCGAGCTGATTGCTACAATTATTTTGTAAAATATGTTATAATTAAGTTGAAATTTAAAGAGGTGAAAAAATGATTGATAACAAAAAAACTTTTAAATGTGTAATTAATGGTATAGAACAAGAATTTGAAATTTTATATACATTCAAATCTTTTAAAACTAATAAAGATTATATAATATATACCGATAATACGCATGATGAAAATAATTCTTTAAATATTTATTCTTCAATTTATTATCCACAATCTCCAGAAAAAGAACTAGAAAACATCGAAGATGAAGATGATTGGAATGAAGTGGAAATATTTTTAAACAATGTAAGTGGTGATAAAAATGAATAATAAAATGAAAATATCTGATTTTTTTGTTCAACTACAACAAATAGATTTTGCAAATATATTAATGTTAATATCTCCAAGCATAATATATTTTACTGCTAAAAAGCCTATAGAATCTAATTACAAATTAAGAAAAGATTTTAAAATTAGAGGTGTTAAGACTGCATCTCTTCCGATTGAAGTTATAAGAAAATTTGATGATATTAATGAAGAAGAAATATTGAAAAAACAATTTGGTGAATTAATAATGAATTTTGCCAATACTGTGAAAGAGAATATTTCAGAGATTAATTTAGCAATATTTTTAAATAATCTTAATACATTAGGAACATCTATTAAAAGTTTTGGTGTTTCAAACAGAATTTTTAACCGTAGCACTGCAGGGCAATATGTTCCTAAAAAGAATGCTATTGAATTGTCTAAAGATACCTATAATTTAACAATTAATCATGAATTATTTCATGCTTCAACTACAATTATTGATAAATCTACTGGAATGATTTATTGTGGTTTTCAACAAATATCTGATAAAAATAAACAAATTGGAGAAGGATTAAATGAGGGATATACACAATATCTTGCAGAAAAATATTTTGGAAATAATAATTCTCTTATTACTGCTTATGTTTATGAGAAAAGAATTGCTAAAATATTGGAAACAATTGTCGGAAAAGAACAAATGCAATTATTTTATTTTAATGCAAATCTAAATGGATTAGTTGAATATTTAAAGAAATATGCTCCTGAAGAAGAAATTTATAAATTTATAAATACATTGGATTTCTTAAATGAACATATGGATGACAAATATTTAATTCCAAGTTCTAAAGAAATAATTAAAAATGGTTTTGAATTTATTAATTTATTTCTATTAAAAACTGCATTAAGAAAAAAAATTATAGATAATACTGCAACCCAACTTTCAACTGAAGAAGTATTAAAAAGTTTGTTTCCAATTTTAACGCTTATTCCTATAACTGTTAAATCAAAAAACAACTTTTTTCAGATTTCTGATGATAAACAAATTATGGATGCTTTTTCATCTGTAATGTCTGAATACGAATTAAGTGATGATAGAAAAACAATATCTAAAAACTAATCCACTAGTAAACTAGTGGTTTTTCTCTGGTCGCCTATAAAGACTCATGTTCTGGCTTTGCTTAAAAGCACTATAACAATTTGCCGCTCGCCGATTCTATCGCTTATTTCCCGTGAACGGGTCTATTTTATCAAGTGTTAATTGCTCGATTGATTTATCTTCTTTTAATTGATTTTCTATATATTTGGTTATTACTACCGCATTTTTTCCTGCTGTATCTACATAATAACCTCTACACCAAAATGATCTGTTTCTATATTTAAATTTCATATTGCCCCATTTTTGATATATCATTACACTACTTTTTCCTTTCAAATAACCCATGAAAGATGAAACACTAAGTTTTGGCGGTATTTCAACAAACATGTGAACATAATCTGGGCAAACCTCTGCTGTAATTATATTCACATCTTTCCACTGACATAATTCTCTCAAAATTCTTCCTATCTCTAATATTTTTTCTTTATAAAATACTTTTCTCCTATATTTTGGAGCAAATACTATATGGTACTTACAATTCCATTTAGTATGTGATAAACTATTTATGTCCTGCAAGGGACGCACCTCCTTTGTTTTATTTTGCTAGCGGCAAACTGCAATTTAATTATAACAAAGGAGGATTTCATTATTAAAGACTCATCGCTAAAGCTGAAAAGAACCACCGGACTATCCGGTGATTTTCTTATACAAAAAAACTAACTTTTCTGTTAGTAATTTATTGCATCTCAAACTAAGTGTACGAATATCAATTACTATGTTCCTTTTACTAACACTATTTAATCATTTTTTTAAATGATACAGATAAAATTTATTATATAATATCTCTTTAGAAAAAAATAGTTTTATATGCATCAAATAATATCGTACTCATCCATTAAGAAAACCATCTACTCAGAGAGGAATCTTAATTATGATTGATAGTACTCCTCATGATTGATTTCAAAATGGTAGAAAATCTTCATTACATTTTGCAATTGAAGATGTCACTGGTAAAGATTTATGTGGTTAATTTATGCCTACTGAATGTATGGAGAGCTATGTTCATATGTTAGAAATATTGGTTGCTAAATATGGTATACCTGAAAATATTTATTGTTGTGTTCATATTTACTCTATAGTTATAAACAAATCCATCTATATGAAAAAATTTTTCACTACTAGCAATAACTATAACAATAATTGCTAAATCTTCCCATTTAGTTTTTCAGGAAATCTTAAATCTACAATTAAATCTCTACTAATTAGTTTATTACCAATTTCAGGTGTTTCTGCTACAATGTAATCTCTATTTTGACTTAAATTCACTATCTGCCTACCATATATCACTCCAATTGCATTTCCCTTCATCATTAAGAAATATTTAAAAAATGAAAATCATCACAAAATTGGTTATTATATTTTCAAATATTCCTATGTAATTATTAATTATATTATTTTTTTACTCCCCATTTTTCAGTATTTGGATTTTTATAAGGCTCTTCATATATAAATCCACTCTTTATAGCTGTATTTTTTGATTTTTCATTTAATTTATCAATCCATAAATTTGGTGAAACTTTTTGTGATAAACAAAATTCTTTAACCGCTATAAGCATCTCAACAGCATATCCATTATTTCTAAATGGTTTATAAATTTCATATTCAATATAATTATTATTATCTATATTAATATAACCTACTACTGTATTATTTTTATAAATTTCATCAATGTTTATATTTTCTTTAGAGAAAGTTTGATTTTTTAATATAACAATATTATTTTTACTATTACTTTGACTATCCAAAGTAATGATAATTAATCTTTCAGTTTCTATAAATAAATCAGGTAACATACAATTTTCCTCCTACTATTTGACATTTTTTATTTTTCATAACAATTTATTTAACAACTTTTAAGAACATAAACTGATAAAATACGTTTTATGGTAACACATTATAGTAGAAATAGATTACTCTTAAAATATCACCATATGATACAATTAATAAATCTTTATTTATAATTTCATCTAAAAAATAGCAAATCCCTTTATACAATATAGATAAATCATCAAAAATTTCATCATTGAATTTGTAATTATAATCAAAAAAACTTTTTGCAAAAAAATTCACACTCTAATTATTTTTCATCAAAATCACCTATAATTCGTTATTTAATTCTATTATCATAAATAACCATTATATTTTTTATTATTTTTGTTTACTTTTCTCTTAACATAGATAAACAATAAATTACATCATATTGTATATTTTTCATTAACTATCTCGTTTGAATTGCTTATAAAAATCTATATCATTAATATCCTCATCCAAGATTCCATTGTAAATACCTTAAACAATTGCGGTAGTTAATTCATGCAATATACCAAAAATATTCATATTTTCTCTCTAATTCAATATTTACATACTCATTTCTATTGTATCAAATTTCTAGACCATTTTATTAATAACTTATAAAACATAATGTGGTTACACTGATTAAAATAAAAATTCTGTTTTATAATACTTTAATCTATAATTTTTTATTAGCAATCATTTATATAAAATCATAATAGACTTTGTCCAGTTTTTACATCAACTTCCTGTTTTTAATTACATATTTACATATAATTAATTTAATGATTTTTTCTTAAATTCACAAGGAGATTTTAAAATTTATATGGTCGTTTTCTATAAATTCACCTCCAGCCAATGAAAAAAGTTTTTAATATCAATTATTCTGAAATTACTTACAAAGAAAAACACACATCTAATATAAATATGTGTATATTAACATCAAATGGTGGAACTGAGGAGAATCGAACTCCTGTCCGAAAATAGAGCTACATAAACTTCTACAAGTTTAGTTAACTAATTATATTCATATAATTTTCAAGTAGTTAACGACCAAAAAACTATACTAGTCTAAAAATTCTTTCTATTTGCTAGACAACAAATAGCTATAACCTATAAAATGAACCTCTTAAAAATTCCTAGGTAAGAACTAAAAAGAAGCGCTGGCTCGTATTATTAAAGAGCGTAAGCAACAGCTTGGCGTCCACCAAAGAAGTTAGCTACAGCATTTTTTAATTTATTTGCATTTATTTTTTTGTGTCCGTAACGAGGACATTCGACTTGCCATCTATGCTCAACTATTCCCGTCGAAACCAAATCAGCCCCATGAATACATTATACCATAAATATTTTCTATTGCAAGAAAAAAAACAATTTGTAAATAAAATGCGTTTTGTTGCAAATGCAACATATACTTTATATGAATAATGTTATAATAATCCAGGAGGTAGTAAAAAATGGAAACAATAGACGAATGGAGAAATTTTAAAGAAGGTGAATGGTGCTATGAAATAAATGTTAGTGATTTTATTAAAAAAAATTATACACCATATTTAGGGGATGAAAAATTTCTAGAAGGGCCAACCAGTAAAACAAAAAAAATACTAGAAGTTTATGAAAAAACATGTAAAGAAGAAGTAAAAAAACACGTAATAGATATAGATACAAAAACCCCAGCAGGAATTAATGCATTTAAACCAGGTTATATATCAAAAGATGACAATGTAATTGTTGGATTACAAACTGATGCATTATGTAAAAGAAGTATAGTTCCTAAGGGTGGATTAAAAATGATTTATCAAGAACTAGATGCCTATGGATATAAGATGGATAAAAATTTAGATACATTTCTAAATTCAAATCTAGTTAAAACTCATAACGATGGAGTATTTGATGCTTATACAAAAGAAATTAGAACAGCAAGACACGTAAAACTATTAACTGGACTTCCAGATGCATATGGTCGTGGAAGAATTATTGGAGATTATAGAAGAATAGCCTTATATGGAACAGAAAAACTAATGCAAGAAAAATATAAAGAATGGAACGAAATGAAAATAAATGTCATGGATGAAGATACCATTCGATTAAGAGAAGAAATTGCTATGCAGTATAAAGCCTTAAACGAAATAAAAGAAATGGCAAAATCTTATGGTTTTGATATAACAGAACCAGCTAAAAATGCTAAAGAAGCAGTTCAATGGACCTATTTTGGTTACCTTGCAGCTATCAAAGAAAATAATGGAGCTGCAATGTCACTAGGAAGAGTAGATGCATTCTTTGATATTTATTTTGAAAGAGATTTTAAAGAAGGTACATTAACCGAAAAAGAAGCTCAAGAAATAATAGATAACTTTGTTATAAAATTAAGAGCAGCAAGACATTTAAGAACACCAGAATATGATGAATTATTCTCAGGAGATCCTACTTGGGTAACTTGTTCTTTAGGAGGAATGACTAAAGAAGGTATAACAATGGTTAACAAAACATCATATAGAATTATCCACACTTTAGAAAATCTAGAAAGCGCTCCAGAGCCAAACATGACAATTTTATGGGCACAAGGCCTACCAGAAACATGGAAACATTATTGTGCAAAAATTAGTATAAAAACCGATTCAATTCAATATGAAAATGATGATTTGATGAGACCATCAATGGGAGATGACTATGCAATAGCCTGTTGTGTATCTTCAATGAGAGTTGGAAAAGATATGCAATTTTTTGGAGCAAGGTGTAATCTAGCAAAAGCCTTACTATATTCTATAAATGGTGGAATAGACGAAATGAAAAGAGAACTTGTCATTCCAGGATTTGATATCATGAAAGATGAATACTTAGACTATGAAAAGGTAAAAAAGAATTATTGGAAAATGCTTAAAGAAGTAGCAAGAATATACAGTGATGCAATGAATATAATTCACTACATGCACGATAAATATGCTTATGAAGCTGGACAAATGGCTCTTCATGATACAAATGTTAATAGATTAATGGCCTATGGAGTAGCTGGATTTTCTGTAGCAGTTGATTCCCTATCAGCAATAAAATATGCAAAAGTAAAACCAATAAGAGATGAACAAGGTATAGCTATAGACTTTGAAATCGAAGGAGACTATCCAAAATTTGGAAATGATGATGATAGAGTAGATGAAATTGGAAAAGAATTATTAGAAGAATTCTATAAAGAATTATCATCTCATAAATGTTATCGTAATGCTCATCCTACACTATCAGTATTAACAATTACTTCAAATGTAGTATATGGTCAAAATACAGGAGCAACACCAGATGGAAGAAAAGCAAAAATACCATTTGCCCCTGGAGCAAATCCAATGCATGGAAGAGATTCGTCAGGAGCAATTGCATCCCTAAACTCAGTAGCAAAACTAGATTGGGAAAATTGTTGTAGAGATGGAATATCTAATACATTTTCAATTATTCCACAATCATTGGGGAAAAACGAAACAGAAAGAACAAATAACTTAGTTCAATTATTAAATGGATATTTTCAACAAGGAGCTCATCATTTAAATGTAAATGTATTAGATAGAGAAACATTAATTGACGCAATGGAAAACCCAGAAAAATATCCACTGCTAACAATTAGAGTATCAGGATATGCTGTTAGATTTAATAAATTAACAAGAAAACAACAAGAAGAAGTAATCTCAAGAACATTCCATGAATCGTTATGAAAGCAAGTATAAATAAAATAGAAACTTTTGGACTAGTAGATGGTCCTGGTATAAGAACTGTAATATTTTTCCAAGAATGTAAATTAAGATGTAAATTTTGCCATAATCCTGAATCTTGGTGTAAAAAAGAAAATAATATTACAGTAGATGAACTATTAAAAAAAATAAAACGAAGTAAACCTTATTTTCAAAATAATGGTGGAGTTACTCTATCTGGAGGAGAACCTATACTTCAAAAAGATTTTCTAATTGAGTTATGTAAAAAATTAAAAGAAGAAAATATTCATATAGCATTAGATACAGCAGGAATTGGAGAAGATAATTACGAAGAATTATTGAAATACATAGATTTAGTACTTCTAGATGTTAAACATTATAATAAAGATGGATTTTTAGATATCACCCAAACAAATAATTTTGATAAATTCTTAAAATTTATTAAACAAGTAAATAAATCAAAAAAAGAGGTATGGATAAGACAGGTTATAATTCCAAACTATAATGACAATTATGAATACTTAAAAAAGTTATCAAATTTCATTAAAAATAATATTCAAAATGTTACAAAAATAGAACTATTACCATTTCATACCATGGCATTTGAAAAATATAAAAAACTAAATATCAAAAATCCATTGGAAAATATAGAAGCAATGAACAAAGAAGATTGCCTAAAACTAGAAGAATATATAACAAAAGAGCTTTTCAAAAATGAATAGCTCTTTTAATAATGTCTTTTTAAATTTTTATCAACTTCTCTTTTTATATCTCTTTCTTTTAAAGTTTCTCTTTTATCATAGTTTTTCTTACCACGTCCAATTCCAACTAATATTTTAAATTTATTATCTTTAAAGTATCCTTTTAAAGGAACAAGAGTTAATCCATTAAGAGAAATTGAATTTTCTATTTTTTTTATCTCTTTTTTGTGCAATAATAGTTTTCTGTTTCTTGTTTCAGAATGGTTAAATATATTTCCTTCTCTATACTGACCAATAAACATATTTAAAAGAAAAACTTCACCATTCTTAACAATTCCGTAAGAATCTTTCAAATTACAGTGACCAGCACGAATAGACTTGATTTCAGTACCAGTTAAAACAATACCTGCTTCATATTCATCCTCTATAAAATAATCAAATTTTGCTTTTCGATTAATTATTTCCATCTTGAATCACATTTTCCTCTCCTGATAATCCCCAAGTTAACTCAGGATATCTTTCATTAACAATTGCCTTATATTTATCATATAATTGTACATAATTACGTAATAAACTATCATTCAATTGAGGATAAGGTACCACTTTAAAATCATGATTAACTCCACCTCTAGATGTCGTAGTAGTATAAACTAACTGTGCTCTAGGATTTATAACCGTATTAGTTATAGAATCATCTATATCTTTCTTTTTATTAAGTGTTACCTCAAAAGCTAGTCCAGTAAAATTATCAACATCATTTTGATCACTTATAAAATTTCCTAAAGAATAAACTACAAATGTTTTTCCATTATTAATAGATTCTACTGTTTGAATAACATGTGGATGTGCGCCAATAATTAAATCAACTCCCAAACCAGATAAATAATTAGCAATCTCTTCTTGCTTATAATCTACCTTAAAAGAATACTCGGTACCCCAATGCATAGCGACAATTACAAAATCGACTTTATCACGAATTTTTTGGATATCACTAGCAGCTTTCTCATCACTATACTCATTATTTAAATATGACTTACCTGTTGGAGTAGGTAAACCATTATTCCAAATAGTATAAGAGATAAAAGCATACTTTATATTATTTACTTCATATATTCTGGTAATAGATGCTTCTCTATCTTCTTCACTACTCCATTGTCCTGACGTTACAACATTTGGTTTACTTTTCCAATATTCTACGGAATTTAAAACTCCTTGTTCTCTCTTATCCATAGTATGATTTGTTGCTAAAGAAACCATATTAAATCCTGCATCAATAAATGCATCTCCTACTTCTTGAGGAGAATTAAATAACGGATAACTAGAATATCCTAAACTAGCTCCACCTAAAATAGTCTCTTGATTATAATATGCAATATCATATTTTGATGAAATTGGTTTAATTGCCTCAAGCATTGGTTTAAAATCATATGATCCATCACTTTGCTTAGCATCATTATAAACCCCCCAATGGATTAAAGCATCTCCTACCATAAATATCTTTGCTTGATAATTTTCAACTTTCTTTTTTTCAACTACAGGTTCTTTAACCTTTTTTTCAACTTTGTTTTCTAGCTTAGATGACTGATTATAGATATAGTACCACATACCTAAACCAATAATGATAAATAAAAGCAATAAAGCAAAAAAACCTTTTTTAATTCTTACCTTCTTCTTCATACTGCTCTACCTTCCTAACCACCGCAAAATCAATCATTTTTTCCTCTTTAGACGCACGAACTACTTTAACAACTAGCTTTTCACCAATAGAATATTTAACATGGCTTCTTTCACCAGTTAAAGTCATATGTTCCTCATCATAATGAAAGAAATCATTCATATCTTTTATTGGAACTAATCCTTCTATTAAATTAGGCAACTCTACAAACATACCAAAACTAGTAACAGAAGATACAATTCCTTCAAACTCTTCTCCAATATGTTTTTCCATATATTCAGCCATCTTCATATCATCTACTTCTCTTTCACAATCAATAGATGCACGTTCTCTTTCAGAAGAATGTTCAGAAATATATACAAGTTTTTCTTCCCATTTTCGAATAGTACCAGAATCCATTTTTTTATCAAATAAATATGTATGTAATAATCTATGTACCGTTGTATCTGGATATCTTCTTATTGGAGAAGTAAAATGTGTATAGCAATCACTTGCCAAACCATAATGGCCAAGATTTTCAGGTCTATAAACAGCTTTTTGCATACTTCTTAATAACAAAGAAGATAAAATTTGATACTCAGGCTTATCCTTAAGCTGTTCTAATATATGTTGCATAGTAGTTGGTTTAACATCTTTAATATTTCCAGTAACAGAATAACCAAGTCCACTAACAAAATGTAAAAAACTCTGTATTCTTTCTTCTTTAGGATATTCATGAACTCTATAAATAAAAGGTAAATTCATAAAATAAATATGAGTAGCAACACATTCATTAGCAGCAATCATAAAATCTTCAATTAATTTTTCACCAGTACCTCTATCTCTTAAAATAACATCATATGGAACACATTTATCATCAACTAGTATTTTAGCCTCATTAACCTCAAAATCAATATATCCCCTTTTTTCTTTTGCCTTTCGAAGAATTGACGCAAGTTCAGCCATTAAAGTTAAAGCATCAACATATGGCTCATATCCATCTGGTATCTCATTTTTTTCTAAAATACTATTCACTTTTTTATATGTCATTTGAATATTAGAGCGAATTACACTAGGAAAAATATTATAACTTATCTGCTTTCCAGAAGCATCAAACTCCATCACACAAGAAATTGTTAAACGATCAACATTTGGATTTAAAGAACAAATTCCATTCGATAATTCATGAGGTAACATAGGAATAACTCTGTCAACAAGATAAACGCTTGTTCCACGATCCATTGCTTCATTATCAAGTGGACTTCCTTCTTTAACATAATAACTAACATCAGCAATATGAACGCCCAACTCATAATTACCATTTTTTAATCTTTTAATAGATATAGCATCATCAATATCTTTTGTATCATCTCCATCGATAGTAAAAATCATTTCATTCGTTAAATCTTTTCTACCATTTCTTTCATAATCTCTTACTTCTGAAGGCATTTTTGAAACCTCATTTTTTACTTCATCTGGAAAATCAATATTTATATCGTATTTATAAATAATAGATAATATATCAACACCAGGATCAGTAATATGACCAATAATAGAAGTAACTCTTCCTTCATATCTTCCACTATTGTTTAATTTTTTTACAAGTTCAACAACTACTTTATGACCATCAACAGCATTTAAACTTTTATCTTTAGGGACCTCAATATCCAACTTAATTCGGTCATCATCTAAATCTATATGACCAACATTTTTTTTATCAAATGTAATTACACCTATATATTTTTGATTTTTTCTATTAATTATTTTTAAAACTCTACCTTCTACTTTATCAAATTTCATCTTAGATGTTATTTCAACTAAAACAATATCATCATGAATAGCACCATTCATGTTATCAGAAGAAATATAAATATCATCAGGCATATCTTTTACTTCAACAAAGCCAAAACCCTTTTTATTAACCCTCATTAATCCTTTTCTAAGATGACTTTTTTCTAACATCATATACCGATCCTTATTAGAATGATAAACAATAACGTCATCCTCTAATTTTTTTAACTCTTCTTGTAATAAAAGGATTTCATCACTTGAACTTATTTGTAATAAATCTTGCAACTCGTAAATATCTACAGCCTTATCACAATTTTGTAAAACATTTATAATATTATCTCTCACTTGTATCACCTTCTATTATATTATACTTTATTATACCAAAGATAACTAGTAAAAAAAAGAAAAAGGACAAAAGTCCTTAAATAAACATAGAAACTAAACAGATTACAAAAAATGCAAAACCAAGTAAAGCTGTAATACGAGTAATTATTAATTCAGAACCTCTTTCTTTTCTATTAACAAACAATTCACTTTGACCTCCTGAAATAATTTGAGGTCCCCCTTCTGCTTTAGCTCCTTGTAATAATACAATAATAATTAAAAGAATTGAAACAATAAGTAAAGCTGTTTCCATACAATCCCTCCGTAACATCAATTATTTTAACATATATATAAATAAATTGCAAATAATTACTTATTTAATTCTTCTTCAATTCTCAATAATTGATTATATTTACAAATTCTATCCGTTCTTGACATTGAACCTGTTTTAATTTGTCCTAAATCTAATCCAACAGCTAAATCAGCAATAGTAGTATCTTCTGTCTCTCCAGAACGATGAGAAATAATAGTAGCATAACCATTTTTTCTAGCCAAATCAATTGTCTCTAAAGTCTCAGTAATTGTACCAATCTGATTAACTTTTAATAAAATAGCATTTCCTGCATGATTATCAATTCCCATTTGAAGACATTTTTTATTAGTTACAAATAAGTCATCTCCAACTAATTGAATTTTATCACCAATTCTTTCTGTTATTTTTCTAAATCCATCCCAATCATTTTCATCTACAGGATCTTCTATAGAAATAATTGGATATTTAGTAACTAATTCTTCAAAATAATCAATCAATTCATCTGTTGTTAATATTCTATCTTCTCCAACAAGATTATATTTTCCATCTTTATAAAACTCAGATGCTGCAACATCAATTCCTAAGCAAACATCTTTCCCAGGCTCATATCCTGCTCTTTTTATAGCTTCAATAATGAGATCAAAACCTTCACTATTAGATTTTAAATCAGGTGCAAATCCACCCTCATCTCCAACACCAGTAGCAAGTCCTTTTTCATTTAACACTTTCTTTAAATTATGGAATACCTCAGCACCTACTCTAAGTCTTTCACGAATAGAGTCTCTTTGAGGAATAATCATAAACTCTTGAAAATCAAGCTTATTATCAGCATGAGCACCACCATTAATAATATTCATCA
>CAMOWA010000032.1 GCA_946628005.1 uncultured Caryophanales bacterium | reverse complement strand
CAATCTTATCCTCTAAGTTAGCATTTTCCAAAACAACTATACAAGTCATTATCTTCATTGTGACTACAAAATGACGAAATTTTTTCAAAATTATTGTAATCCCATATATACGTTATATTAAATAAGTTTATGTATATATTAAGGATTACTCTTGTTTTATCATCCGATTTTTTAACCACTATCTTATCAATTAAAAGTTTTGACAATTTTTCAAAATTCTCATTAATAAACTCTCCTAATTCTATTTTTCTTATTTGTTTTAGCGTTGTATTAATATCTTTCTTTTCTAATTCTTTAATTTCTTTTTTTAGTTTTTCAATTTCGTTATTATATTTATTATTTCTAGTTTCAAATTCATCTTTTTCAATAACTTTTTCTATATATAGTTCAAGTAAACTTTCTTTCTTATAATTTAAATTATTTATTTCCTTTTTTAATCTTTCTATTTCATTACACGCATTAAAGGTAGTATTTTTATATATATTTATTAATTTATCTTTTATTTCATCAATGTTGTCAATTAAAAGACTATAAATATTTTTAAAGATTTTATCTAGTTCTTTTTCATATAATTTTGGGCTTTTACAAGTTTTATCACCATGCATTGCATATTCATTACATATCCAATAACTATTTCCATTATTATTAACTCTTTTATATTTAGAGTTATGATGTTCACAATAAATATTACCACTATAAGGATATCTTTTTGAAAACACTCTTTTCTCTTCTATATTTTTTAAGTAATTTACCTTTTTAATTTTCAACAGTTTGTTTGCTTTATCCCATAACTCTTCTGACACTATTGCAGGTATTTCACCTTTACTATCTTCTATAATCCATTCATTCATTGGCAATCTTATTTGTTTTTTATTTCGATAATCTTTTGTCATAACTGTGTTTGTGCAATAAAATCCCTTGTATTTAGGATTAGTAATCATTCTTCTTAAAGTTGTTATATGAATATAGTCACCTTTTTTAGTTTTATACCCTTCTTCATATAATATTCTAGATATTTTTGATAAGCCATATTCTCCACTAGCGTACAACGAATAAATTCTTCTAATCATTTTTGCTTCTTTTTCATCTATCTTTAATTTACCTTTTTCTTTTGTATAACCTGTAATGACATTATTACCTAAAACACGTCCTTTTTCTCTAGACCTTTTCATTCCAAATCTAACTCTTTCAGATAGCTTTCTAACCTCTTCTTGAGCAATTGAAGACATTATAGTAAGTCTAAGCTCTGAATCAGGTAATATCGTATTAATATTATCTGATAAAAATAATACTCCAACATCACTAGCTAAAAGTTCCTGAGTATATTTAATACTATCAACTGTATTTCTTGAAAACCTAGATATTTCCTTAGTTAGTATTAAATCAAATTTGCCTTCTTTTGCGTCGTGAATCATTTTTAAAAAGTTAGTTCTATTTTTAACACTAGTTCCACTAATTCCCTCATCTATGTATCCATCAACATATCTCCAATTTGAATTTTCCATTATAAAATTTTTAAAATATAAAATCTGATTGTCTAAAGAATTAAGTTGCACATCTTTATCAGTAGATACTCTTGCATAAAAAGTCACTCTAAGTGGTATATTATATATACTTTTTCCTCTTGATATTTCATTTCTAATTTTACATAAATCCATCAACTATTAACTCCTAATTTTTTTAAAGCATCATTATATAAATCAAAATTAATTATTTTTTTCTTATATAAGTACTCATTTAAAATTACAGCAAGTTCAGTATCAATCATTTATATATCACCATTTAATCTTATTACACAAAACAAGAAATAATTACATACAAATTATTACAAGCTGTTGGCGAAAAAAGACAAGTTTTGTTTGAATAACCATGTAACCACATAATAAAAATCAAGGAATTAGATGATCTTACTAAAGTTCTCCCTTGATTTTAATTTTTTCAATAGTTTCTAATTTACATCTTTTAATAATAAATAGTAATTGTATGATGTGCTATGCTTTTTCTATCTTTATTATTTTTTCCAAGTAACCATATTAAGTTGTCTAACTCAACAGAATTAATAGATATTGCATTATCTTGAAAAAACTGTTTCATAATTTCTATAACATATAACATATTTGCTCTTATTTCTATTTCCATTTCACTATTATGTGGTATTTCTATTTCATTATCAACTTTGTCACTCAACTCAGGTGAATATTCTAATATTCCATAATCTCTGAATGTTCTTGGTATTCCATAGTCTGCACAACCGCTTAAATTATTAACATTACCTAAATTATTTCTTATTTTATTAGATAAGTAAAACAAATCATTAGTTAATAATGTAGCTCTTTTATTAAAATGAATTGTTTTTCCTTTATATATACTCTTATCATCGAAACTACTAAAATTTGAAACAATAAATTGGAGCAAATCTTTATCTTTCTTAATACTATAAATTTCATTATAAAAATTTTTATTATTTTTTATATATTGTATTACTTCTCTAAAATTGTTATATCTTTCTTTAAACAAAGGTATTTCTCCATTAATAGTCTTAAATATTTTTTTAAAATCGCCTTGCGTCATGCTATATAAATAATCAATATTTAAAAAATTTGGGTTATTTTCAACTTCATTTATAATAGAATAGAATAAAGCATTAGAGCCACTCATTTCTTCTCCATTATACTCTATTTTCCATTTTGGCTTTTTCCAAAAACAGAAATTCATAGATTCAATAATAAATGCCAATAGTATCCATTCTTCTTCATTTAAATCTATTGATAATTCTTTAGACCAATGAATATAATTGGGTTTACCCAAAGCTTTAATACAATCGTCTAACCTATCATTATTTATCTTTACATATTTGCTATTTTTAACTACATACTCAAATTCTTCTCTCATGATTTACCTTCTTTCTAACTTTTATATTTTGATTGATAATACTTGACATTATTTCAATGGTATCATCAATATTCCCATTGTTATTAACTATAAACATTATATCACAAATAGTAGAAAGATACTCATAAATCTGATTTTCATAATTATAAAAATCTTCATTAAAGTCAAAGTTATATCTAGACGCTAATCTTTTTTTAATTTTTTCTTTGTTAGATTTCAAAACAATAATTAAATCTGGTTTATATTTGTAATTTATAATTTCATTAATTGTTTCTTCTACCGGTTTTCCTAATTCATAATTAATTCTAATAATAGTAGAATATGCATATCTATCAAAAATATAATTCTGTTCTTTATCACATTCTAAATAATTAGCTTTATGGCCATACAAATATATTTCTTTTTGGATATCAAATGGACATTTCCTAGCAAATTCAATTTCACTTCTATACCAATCAGGAATAGACTTTTTATCAATAATATCATATTTCTTTGTCATTCTATTAACAATCTCTGTCTTACCAGATCCATTACTACCTTCTATAACTATTAAACTCATATTTTTTTCCTTAAAGCCATGACATGTTTTTGGCTATTAGTCCTAGAATGCAATACAGAAGAATCATATAATTCATAATCCCATTTAGTAGGATCTATAACGCTTAAAATATCATCCTTATCAAAGAACTTTTGTTCAAATTCAAATTCCTTTACTATGATGTTTTTATAATATAAAGTATATCTAGTTAATTCTTTGCCTTTAGTTTTATCATATTCCCTATTGATTACCAATTTATAATCACTATCTTGATATAAAACTTTTTCAAAAAGCGGATTAATACTATCTCTCCACTGTTTATTAAAGCAATCAATAACTAACTCACCTTTTGAAGTTAAAATTGAACTAGCTTTCATTATTACGTTAAATAAGTAATCATTAGAATCATAACAATTGTACAAACTATAAGCAAAATCAAATTCATCATCAAATCTATGATCTATAAAATCATCACAAATATAAGTAAAATCTTTAGGAATATTGAAAACGTCATATTCTTCATTATCTATTCCATATATATTTTGATAACCATGTTCTTTTAATTTATTTGCTAGTCTTCCATATCCACACATTATATCAATTATTTTTTTATTTTTATCATTTTGTAATCTATTATTCAAAAATTCACATTCTATATTTGTATAACCTGGCATTACTTTTGAAGTTAAATTGTGATATGTGCCAATCTCGTTAAAAGTGTTCAATTTTTTTATAGTGTGTAATTCCATTTTATCAGTACATATCGTTTCATTAGTTAAATTATACAAATCATACTTTTTTAATAAATATTCATACTCTATTGATGTTTGTAAACTTAAAAACTTTGTAGATATAAGTAAAATTTGTTTTAAAAGTTCATTATTATAGGAATTCTTTTCTTTTTTTAAATTCCTAATTATTGCTTCAATTATACTTTTAATAGAGTAATCGGACACATTTGAAATAAATATATCGTTTGTTCCATAAACTTCCATTTCCTCAAGTATTTCATCTTTATCATAATCTTTTTCTCCGTGATTACTTGAAATTAAATATCCATAAAACTTTCCTATAGCATCTAATAAGTATTGTCTATCATATTCATTATTTTGCATTTTTTTAATATAATCGATAAAACTCATATTATATTCTTTATTATTTACAAAATTAAATGGTTTGTTATCGTAATCTGAATTAAATTTTGCAGAGAAAACAATAGGTTCATGACTTTTTTGCCTTGTGTCAACTCCTATTGGAATTCCATATTCTTTAAATTCTTCTAATAATTGTTCTTTTAAATATGCAGGGAAGTAACTATTATTAGAAAACATATTTAAATAGTTTTCAATTCTTATGTTATTTTTCTTAAAATAATTGTTAATATTATTTATAAATTTTTGCCTTAATTCGCCAAATCCCAAATTATCATAATTCATGTTAAAACCTTTTAAAATCGCATCTGCCAAAATTCCTAAATAAATGTTGTTATCTTTTTCTAAACATGAAAAATCTAAATGTATATAATGATCTTCATTATCTGGCGTTACAAAAGATGGAGATATAAAATTAACTGTTATTCTCGTATTATCTGATCCATAAGCAAAAAATAAACTTGTATTTCTATTGTGTGCTATCTTTTTTATAATTCTTTCTTTCTTTAAGTTGCATATTTCTTTGATTAATGACAAAGGAACTAAGTTTATAGTACTTTTTATTCCCATATAATTACCACTTAATCTAATTATATCTATATCATCATTTCTAAGAAGCCCTAAATCTAAATCTAAATACTTATCTTCAAAACTAAAATTAGTATATTTTAACTCATTTATTAATTTAGTCAAATCATCCTGTGTGTCATATACTATCATGAAATCAAAATCTCCACTGGTATTTTCATCATGATATTTTATCGAATCGTATGCATATCCACCACCAGTTATAAAAGATGTATTTAGACATTTTTGCTGTAATAACTCATTTATTTCTTTACAAAAGCAATCTCCTTTTTCTCTATATTTCAAATCAAAAACCTCCCTATTTATGTAAATACATAGTACATACATTATTTTTAGTCATTACTTTACTTCTTGAGTACATAGTTTCCATAGGCAAATATACTCCATTGTCTTGATTATTAATATATTCTGAAATAATGCTATATATTGTAAATAATTTATCATTTCTCTGTTTCGTTTCTTCTATGCCCCAGCCCATCTTTTTGTAAAAAGATTTATTATTCTTGTAAAAGTTCTGATATGTTTTACCATACAATAAACTGTTATCTATAAATCCACTAATATATCTTTCTTCATTAAATATTTCTGACAATATTACTATTTCATTTTCTCTAAAATCTTCTTTTGCTTTTTTAATAAATTCTTCTCGATGAATCGATAATTCATCATATAATTGCATGTTTTTATCTATATCTATATTTTCTAAAAAAATATCAGAAAGAGTAATTTTAAAATTTGAATTAATACCTTCATTTTCTAATTTATCTTTTAATCTTTTAAGAGTTTTTAAACGAATAGTATTGTTATTACCTATATAATTTTTATATCCATATTCTGTATATCCTGGGCAAAAAATTGCATTTAAGTTTATTACTTTATCATTTAAAACAAAATATAAGAACTTTGATAATTCAATTCTTGTATTGTATCTATAATCAAAAAATTCTGATAATCTTTGTAATAATTTCCAAAGGTATATTACTTTATCCTTGTCCACATAAATCATTTGCTTAGTAATAGATGCATCATTATTTTTTATTAATGAATTAATAATAGTTTTTACATAAGATCTATTGATAGGATTATTATCAATTTTCAAAATTTCTATTAACTCATCATAATTATACACGTTTTTTGCTCCTAACAACTGATTTTCCATCTAATATACCTCTTGCATAAACATTATGTTCATGTATGGATTCATAATTAATAATTTCTGCCACTATTTTATCATTATATACTTCACTAACTCCTAGTAATAAATTTCTAATTAAATCTTCAGAAAACAATGCATTTTCATATGCTTTTTCTGTAATATATTTTTCATCTTCTCTTTTCACTGTACTATAAACATTTGAACTAAATGAGCTCTCCATAATATGAATAATGTCGTCCAAATCAGCAGATTCATAATTTCCATATAAAGATATAGTTGCTTTGCATTTCTGATTATGTGCGCCATATTTTGAAATTTCTTTAGAGCAAGGACAAAGCATTGTTCCATATAAAGATATTGATAAGTTTTTTTCAATTACATTATCAATTTCAGTATTATTAATTTTTATATTAGCAGTAGTATAGGATTTCTTGTTTGAAACAGGAGTTATTCTTTCTAATATGATGTCAAAATTCATACTCAAATCAACTCCAAAAGTTACAGATTTTTTTTTGGTTTCTTCCGTTATTTTATTGATATCGTCTAATGTTATTTCTTTGCCATATAAATAATCATTTAATACTTCAACTATTCTACTCAAATGAGCTCCTCTATTTGTTTTATCTAGTGCTACATTACTTGAAATATTACAAATTGAATTATAAACCTTATTCCCTATTTTTATAGAAATAGGCAGTTTATAATCACAAATTCCTATATTGCTTATAAAAATATTTCTATTATCTTGTTCATTTTGTAAGTCTTTTAGCATTTTTTAACACCTCCATTATATTTTCTAAATTTTTACTATTTTTTAAGGCTTCAAGCCATTTTAAACTACAACTTTCAATATATTCTTTTTTCAAAACATTATTTTCAAATAGATATATATCTTTTAGCAAATTATATAATAGACAAAATTCTAATAATTCATCTATGCTGTACAATTCTTCAACTGTCAACCCATCATTATCATCAAAATACATATCAATAACTTCTTGTATTTTTTCTAAATCATAATTATCATATCGTATAAAAAACCACATTATTATTCGTATGATATCAATTAGTCTATTACCTATATAAGCATTTCCAAAATCTATTAAATATACACCTTTATCATTTACTATTATATTTTCAGATTTTATATCTGAATGAATGATATTTGTAGGTAATATGTCTAATTCTAAATTATCATCTATTCTCTTAATACAATTTGAAATAAAAGCACTTTCTCTCTCTAAATATTTAGATTTTATCGCAACTTTATTATACTCTTTTAGTTTCTCAATGCTTTCATAGTTTACATTTTCATCTTCAATATAATCAAATTTGACCTTATGCAACTTTTTAACTTCCAATAATAATTTTCTAATTATTGTCATATCTATTTGATTAGGACTATAGCCATTAATATAATTACATATCATTATATATTTATTATCAATTAAAAGGTTCTCTCTTATAGTTGGACAATTTATATTTTCTGTTTTTAATTTTTTTAAAACTTTACTTTCAAAAATATTATTGTAATTGCTTATCCTTAATACATAGTCTCTATTTTCAAATGTTATCTTATAAATACTATTTATGTTACTATTACCTAGTGGAATAACCTTTAACTCATTCATTACAATCTCCCTCATTAAATTGTCTTATATAATAACATAAAAACAAAAAATTGACAATATATGCCAATTATTTATTTAATATACAATATGTACATCAATACAATAATAAACAGCATATTTACTTATGCAAATATTCGCGGCATTCCTTTCATACTCATCATTCATCATTATATAGTCATAATCTTAGTAATACTTGCTATTAAGTGTTTTTCTTGAACATTATTTTGATAAATAACTCTACCACTATCCACATCCATAACAATAGAAGACCTAGACATATCTTTAGCCAATATATTTAAAGGAAAAACAAAAAAGAATAATATAATTAAAAATATATATTTTTTCATAACATCACCAATAAAATATATGTAAAAAAATAAGAAAAAGGACTATTATTAATCCATTTCTTTTACCTAATGTAATAATTGAAAAAGACTTTTATCAACTTCTCTACGTTCATCATAAAAATTATTAAACTTTTTATTCAAATAATTATCCCATATTAATGTTTTATTATTTTATCAGTATAACAAAAATTGAACCCATAAAAAAAAGCCTTCAAACAAAAGTATTATCAAGTCAGTTGTCTCAAAAAATAATTTTGCAAGAAATTCATGCTTATGATAGAATAAAAAAGAAAAGAGGAATATTTATGGCAAAAGAAAAAAAATTAGTAGAAAAAATTACTTCTAGAGAAGAAGACTTTCCAAAATGGTATACAGATATAGTTAAAGAAGCAAAATTATGTGATTATTCAAATGCAAAAGGATGTTTAAACTATTTACCTAATGGATACGCAATATGGGAAAATATTCAAAAAAATTTAGATAATAGGTTTAAAGAAACAGGAGTTGAAAATGTATCTCTACCTATGCTAATTCCAGAAAGTCTTCTTCAAAAAGAAAAAGATCATATTGAAGGATTTGCACCAGAGGTTGCATGGGTTACAAAAGGCGGAAACGAAGAATTAGAAGAAAGATATTGTATACGCCCAACATCTGAAACATTATTTTGTGATGCTTGGAAAAAACAAATTCATTCCTATAGAGATTTACCAATAGTTTGGAATCAATGGTGCTCCGTATTAAGATGGGAAAAAACAACTCGTCCATTTTTAAGAAGTAGAGAATTTTTATGGCAAGAAGGACATACTATTCATGCAACACATGAAGAAGCAGAAAACCGTACAAAGCAAATGTTTCAAGTTTATTATGACTTTGTAACACAAGATTTAGCAATACCATTAGTATGTGGAAAAAAAACAGAAAGCGAAAAATTTGCAGGTGCTGAAGACACTTATACAATAGAAGCAATGATGCATGATGGTAAATCCCTACAATCAGGAACTTCACACTTTTTTGGTTCAGGATTTCCCGATGCCTTTGATATAAAATACCTAGATAAAGAAAATAAATATCATAGTTGCTACGAAACAAGTTGGGGACTATCGACTAGAATAATTGGTGCAATCATCATGGTACACGGAGATGATGATGGTTTAATTTTACCTCCAAGAATTGCTCCAACACAAGTAATGATAATACCAATCGCACAGAATAAAGATGGTGTTTTGGAAACTGCTAATAACATAAAAGAAAAATTAAAAAATACCGGAATCAGAACCAAATTAGATGATTCTGAAAAAAGTCCAGGATTCAAATTTTCAGAACAAGAAATGCTAGGAATTCCAATAAGAATAGAAATAGGACCAAAAGATATTGAAAAAAATGAAGCAATTATCGTTAAAAGAAATACAAGAGAAAAAATATCAATTAAAATAAATGAATTAGAAAAAGAAATACCAATAATACTAGAATCTATTCAAAAAGAAATGTATGAAAAAGCAAATGACTTTTTAAATAAACATATATTTGAAGCAAAATCATTCGATGAAATGAAAAAAATAGCAAAAGAAAACATAGGATTCATAAAAGCAATGTGGTGTGGAAATCCAGAATGTGAAGAAAACATAAAAGCAGAAACAGAAGGATTTGGATCAAGATGTATCCCAGAAGAACAAAATAATCTATCAGAAAAATGTATATACTGCGGAGAAAAAGCAAAACATATGGTAGTATGGGGAAAGTCATATTAAAAGAATAAATCGTAAATGATTTATTCTTTTATTTTATTAATTGCTTCTTTAATAGTCTCAATAGAATGAACCAACTTAGAAGTCTCATCATCATTTAAGGGTATATATATTTTTTCTCTTACACCATTTTTACCAACTATTGCTGGAGTTGATAGACATATTTCATTTTCTATATCCCAGCTAGAAACAGGTAAGATAGAGTTTTTATCTTCCAAGATTGCACTTGTAATCTTTACAAGACTCATCCCAATACCATAGGCTGTAGCACCCTTTTTAGCAATAATCTGATATGCAGAATTACGAACTTCTTCTTCAATATATTCTAACTCTTCATGATTTAATATATCAGATATTTTCTTATAAGCTACATTAACATTGCTCCAAGGAATAAATTCACTATCTCCGTGCTCACCAATTACATAAGCTTCAATATTTTTAGGATTAATCCCTGTTCGCTCAGATAAAATAAATCTCAAACGGGAGGTATCTAAAGTAGTCCCAGAGCCAACTACCCTACCTTTTGGTAAATTACTATACTGTATTGTTAAATAAGTCATTACATCTAAAGGGTTAGTAGCAACAATAAATACACCGTTAAAACCACTGGACATCACATCAGAAACGATAGACTTAAATATCTTACTATTTTTATAAATTAAATCCATTCGAGTCTCTCCAGGCGCTTGTGCCGCTCCAGCAGCTAGAACCACAATTTTAGCATCATGACAGTCTGAATAATCTCCAACTCTAACGCGAACCTTAGAAGGACTATATGCCATACAATGATTTAAATCCATGGCTTCACCTTCACATTTATCTTTATTAATATCAATTAAAACTAATTCATTCACAAAAACTTTTTGATTAACTAAAGCATAAGCATATGCCATTCCAACGTTTCCACAACCAACTAAAACAACTTTATTATTCATATTCATCCCTCAATTTTAATAATATTACAAACTAATTTTACCTAGTATACAAAAAAAATGCAAGAAAAAAACCATTGATTCCAATGGTTAAAATCAAAAATGGTCGGGTAGACAGGATTTGAACCTGCAACCTCATGGTCCCAAACCACGTGCTCTACCAAGTTGAGCCACTACCCGATAAAATGGTGCGCTCGAAGGGATTCGAACCCCTGACCTTTTGGTTCGTAGCCAAACACTCTATCCAACTGAGCTACGAGCGCAAGAAAGCTTGTTCAACTACACATATATTATTAAACAAAAAAAATGGTGGCTCCAGCGGGAATCGAACCAGCGACACAGGGATTTTCAGTCCCTTGCTCTACCGACTGAGCTATGAAGCCAAATGGCGGTTCCTACGGGACTCGAACCCGCGATCTTTTGCGTGACAGGCAAACGTGTTAACCAGCTGCACCAAGGAACCAAATGGTTGCGGGAAGAGGATTCGAACCTCTGACCTTCGGGTTATGAGCCCAACGAGCTACCAAACTGCTCCATCCCGCGATATCAATGGCGGAGGAAAAGGGATTCGAACCCCTGCGCCGCTCGCACGACCTCCCGGTTTTCAAGACCGGTCCCTTCAACCAGACTTGGGTATTCCTCCACAAATCTATTATCAATAAATAATAGATAAAAAATATGGTGCCTAAGGCCGGACTTGAACCGGCACGAGGGTTTATGCTCGCAGGATTTTAAGTCCTGTGCGTCTACCTGTTCCGCCACTCAGGCACAAAATGGTGACCTGTATGAGATTCGAACTCATGACCCTTTGATTAAAAGTCAAATGCTCTACCGACTGAGCTAACAGATCATATAAATCAAAAATGGCTGCCTCGGTTAGATTCGAACTAACGCATGTCAGAGTCAAAGTCTGATGCCTTACCACTTGGCTACGAGGCAATATACTTAAGTGGTGGAGAGAGATGGATTCGAACCATCGAACTCAATGAGAACAGATTTACAGTCTGTCGCGTTTAGCCACTTCGCTACCTCTCCAAAAAAATGGTGCCGAAACCAGGACTTGAACCCGGAACCTACTGATTACAAGTCAGTTGCTCTACCAATTGAGCTATTTCGGCAAATGGTGGGCGATATAGGACTCGAACCTATGACCCCCTGCTTGTAAGGCAGGTGCTCTAACCAACTGAGCTAATCGCCCAATACCTATTAACACCAGTTGACAGTATTAAATATATCAATTATTATGATTTTTGTCAACATAAAAACCAGTTTTTTTTATTTTTTTTTATAAAATAAATAAATATCAAATGAAAAAGAAAAAAACAAACCAGATTTTTTACTCATCAATATTTATACCCATCTCAATTTGTTTTGCTCTAATCCATTCAGGAAGAGCTGCTTCCAACAAGCCAAACCCCTCTCCTACTTCTTTAATAACATGATTTGATGGTTTTCTAATTCTTTTAATACTAAGTCTTAATTTATGATTTATATCATCACATTCAATCACTTTTGCAGAAAGAATTTCATTAAGAGAAACATATTCAGAAATGTTTTGAACAAATTTATCAGAAATCTCAGAAATATGTATAAGTCCAGAATAACCATCAGAAAACGTTAAAAAAATGCCATAATTTGTTATACCAGTAACCTTTCCCTGTACAACATCTCCTACTTTGTATTCCATTATTAATACTCCTCAAAATGTATTATAACATTTATTTTGAAAAAAAACAAAATAATGGTATAATCGTTATAGCTAAGGAGGTAAACATGAAAAACGAAATAGAGCTAAAAATAATTGCCTTAATAGATAAAATTAGACCATTTTTAATAAGTGATGGTGGAAATCTAGAATATGTTAAATTTGAAGATGGAATTGTATATGTACGATTAACCGGTGCATGTAAAGATTGTAACATGATTGATATTACACTAAAAGATGGTATAGAAGAAATGATAATAAACGAAATACCAGAAGTAAAAGAAGTAAAAAATATTGACTAAGTACTAAAAAGGTACTTTTTTTAATGGAATAATACCAACAATATTAATAATATTTTTAATATACTTATTATATTTAGACTGTCTATTTAATATTTCAATCAAAATAGATTGTTCCTTATTATTTAAAACAATATTATCAAATAAATCAAAATAATAACTAGGAAAAATCATTCTAGCAATAACTAACTCGTATCTAAAAATACCAATTCCCCTACTAATAATACTTTTATAATCAATATTTTTATATTCATTACTAAAAAAAATTTCTTTTAAATATTCTGCAAAATCTCTTTCTCTATAGTCTAGTCTTAAATTAAAAGGATTAAAATAATCATCTATATTCATTTTATTATGCTGAATAGATACAAGACTATCAAAAGAAAAATCTTTTAACAAATAAATAGAATAATCGAATAAAGATAAATAATAAGAAATACTTTCATCAATAATATTAAATTTTCCCTTAATTGTTAAATAATAATTATATATATAATCTCTTTTTTTTATCCATTGTTCTCTCCAATTAATATACGAAGAATGATAAGTAAGAGGATAATATAAATAACTAATAGAAAAAGAATAATTATTTTTTTTAATAATAACATAGTACTTAGAACAATAAAAAGTATATTTCTGACCAAATTTATTATAAATAAAACAATTGGAGTGCAAAAATAATTTAGACAAATCAAAAATATACATTAAATAATTAAAATTATCAATCTCATAAATATAATATATATCAGAATTATATTTTATCTTAAATCTATCACCATCATTATCAACAACAACATTTTTAAAAAAAGAATAATATTCAGAAAGAAGATAAGAAATAATAATATCACCATTAAATTATATGAAAAAAAAGAAGTATTATTACATACTTCTTCCTTTTACATCTTCATCTTCATTAACATCAGTAGATTCTCCTAGCATTTGTCTTAATGTAGCAATTGTTGAAGCATTATCACGTATAGTTTTCATCATTAACTCCAATTCTTTATTATTGTCTTCAATAGCTTCTTGCTTTTCAGCATTTTTACTTGCTTCAAAAGCAGTTAAATTATATAATCTACTAGCTAGTTCTCTTGTTGTTTGTGCTTGCATAGCTTCTTGTTGCTCTAGTTCACTTTTTTTTCTAGCTTGCTCACCGATTCTATCATCTAGCTCTAATCCAATTCTCGCTGTTTCATCATGTTGCCTTATTAAATCAGGAACTAAACTACTAAAATTAAGTCCGCCATCTGAATTATTATAACCAAATAATTCACCTAAATCAGAATCAACAACTTTATCGCCTTCATCTACATTTTTAGTATCAATAGTACTTTTATCAGAAGATTCATAAGCTGGACTTTCTTCACTTTGTGTAGCATCAAAAATAGTATCGTTAGAAGGAACAGTAGTTAAAGATTGACTAACATCTTCAGATACTTCTTCAGCTAAACCTTTATTAACTTGACTATCTTCATTATTATCAGCATAACCAATTTCATCACTCAAAGAAGCTCTTTCTGGTACAATCTGAACATCTTCTCCACGAATAACATCTTTTTCAGATGTTTTGTCAGGAATTGTTGTCACTGGGAAAGTATATTTGTCATCCCCAGTAGGCCTAGCACCAATAAAATCAGCAATTTCATCCTTAAGATCATCATCAGGAATATGAAAGTTCTCACTAGTACTATCTTTTGGCTCCCCATTTAAATCAGGAGCTTCTATCTGACTAAAATCTGAACCATTAGCATCATCACGAGAAGCAGTATCTTCTCCCAAACCTAAATGGCTATTCATATAATCATCTATACTTTTCTCAACTTCAGGTGAAGCGGATAAAGATTCTGAATTCTGAGCAGTAGTTTCAACATTATCTAAACTTCCTGCTTCATCAAAGAAATTGCTACCTTCACTAGTATTAGCATCACCATCAGAAATAACAGGTGACAAAGGCTCTGAATTCTGAGCAGTAGTTTCAACGTTATCAAAACTTCCTGCTTCATCAAAGAAATTGCTACCTTCACTTGTATTAGCATCACCATCAGAAATAACAGGTGACAAAGAATCTGAATTCTGAGCAGTAGTTTCAACATTATCTAAACTTCTTGCTTCATCAAAGAAATTGCTACCTTCACTTGTATTACCATCACCATTAGAAACAACAGGTGGCAAAGATTCTGACACATCAGTATTAGATGTCTCTTCTATAGGTAAACCACTATTCATACTACTAGAATCAAAGGCTGCTGCAATATTACTACTCATTTCCTCTGAATTTAAATTCTGAACAGCAATTTTTTCATCATTAGAATCAGTTTTATTAACCCCTAAACTATCATTCATAGCCTCAGCAGTCTTCTTCATGTTATTAAACATTAGCTCTTTCAACTTAATAGGCTTATTTTCGTAAAAGAAAACCATTTCTTCCAATGCCTTTGTATTTAACTCTTCATTAAGATCTTTCATGCGCTCAGATAGTTTATCGGTAAAAGACTTCCTAGTAGCCTCATCAGCTTTTCTTTTTAATTCTTTTAAATACTTTTCATTGGTATTATTTTTAGATTCTTCTCTCATACGAATAGAACTAGATGACTCTCTTCTTGGAAATAAATCACCATAGTCATAAATTTCATAAGCATCATTCATATGTCAAAACCTCCCTTGATTATTCACCCTTTGATAATTCACGTAAAACATCTTTTATACGATTCCATTCTTCCTCATCATCAATTCCAACTAATTTAGGTTCCCCAGAAGAACGATCTATATTAGAAACATAAACAGTTACATTTCCATTTTCATCTTTTTCATTTTTTGTATATATAACATATTCTTTCTTATTATCTTTAAATTCAAAAGCTAAAATAACTTCTACTTCTTCAGTAGAACCATCCTCAGCAATAATAGACATCATTTTCTTTTCCAACTCTTGATTTTCCATTATATCCTCCCTTTACTATTCACTATATAATACAATTCTATCATAAATAAAAATAATTACAAGAGATTTTTCTTTATTTTTTTTAACAAAAAACATTTACTTCCAAAACTACAATAATTTTTTTTATATTCTTCTAGATATTGTATTTTATTATAGTCTTTTGCTTTTTTATTAGTATTTTCATAAAAACCTTTTAATCGAACTTTATCATATGCATAATCACCAAAAATATAATCAAAAGAATCAAAATAATCAGTTAAAGAAAGCTTTTCATCTATTTCTTCTTTATTAAAACAATTATCATCATCAACTAACTCATAATCAAAATCACGAATATGAATTTTTTTCATAATATACCTCTTTTCTAAATCAATTGTATCAAAAAATAAAGGAAAAGTCATCTAGCCCCGTATCCATAATAAGATGGTACTTCTCCTTTAACAATATCTATGGAAATAGGTATTTTAACTGAAACATTCTTTTTAATAGAAGAAATTGGCATAGATATTTGTTCTTTAACTACAATAACTAAATTAAGAGAAACCATCATATTATTTATACCATAATCTTTTATATCTGTTTGAATATCAGTAGAAACTTGTCCCAAAAAAACTAATTTAATTGGAATAGATGGACCTATATTAGCAAATAAAGTTGAATTCCTTAGTGAAGAAAAACTAATATCACATAATATACCTTTCCTAATATTTTTAAATCTTCCTTTTTTAATTCTTTCAGGTATATATTTTGGCTCAATAACTCCATTATCAATATCTATTAATGTCTTAGATATCTTCTCAGTAAGCTCAAATCTCATTTTATTAATTTTTTCTGTATCATATGAGATTTTCTCTTTTTTTAACTCTTCATCATAATTGTATATAAGAAAATTTTTATATGATTTATCAATTAAAAACTTATTTACACTATCTTCAATAATATTAGTAGTAAGTCTCTCCGCTTCCTCATCAATATAAGGTTTTAATATAATACTTAATCTTTTATCAAAATAAAAAAGAGAAAAAAGAGAAATTAAAAAAACAAAAATAGTAACAATAATAATAATTTTAATTTTATTTACTATTGTTTTTGTATTAATATTACATCTTCTCCAATTTTTACTATATCAGTCCAATATAATCTTATTTCACTTTCACGATTTAATGAAAAAATATTTTTACTTTGTTCTATAATAAGAGACTCTATTTTCCCAGTATCAAGTACTTCTATATCCATAATATTACCAATACTCTTTCCACTATTAATATTAATTATTTTCTTATTTTGTAAATCAGACAATCTCAAATACATCACCTATTTCATGATATGAAAGAAAAACTACTTTAATACTTTTTTTAATTGGTTAATAGCTTTTTTTTCTAAACGGGATACTTGAGCTTGACTAATATCCAACTCATCAGCAATTTCCATTTGACTTTTCCCAACAATAAACCTTTCATCTAAAATATATCTTTCTCGCTCTTTTAACTCTTCCATAGCATTAGAAACCGCTAATCTACTAGAAATATCATAATCATTTTTTTTATCCTCTATTTGATCATACAAATATATTGTATCTCCTCCATCATTATAAATAGGCTCATACATACTAACTGGATCTTTTAATGATAGTAATGCATTACATAGTTCATATTCACTAACCCCTATTTTTTCTGCTAATTCTGAATACGTTGGCTCTCTTCCAAAAAGGGAAAAATACTCTTCTTTTAGTTTTATAGCTTTGTAACTAATGTCTTTTAGTGATCTACTTACTCTAATACTATTATTATCTCGAATATATCTTTTAATTTCTCCTAAAATCATAGGAATAGCATAAGTAGATAAAGTTACTTGATAACTAGTATCAAAATTATCAATAGCTTTTATTAATCCTAAACATCCTACTTGAAATAAATCATCTAAATTATCTACTTTATTACTAAATCTTTTTAAAATAGATAAAACAAGTTTTAAGTTTCCATATATTAAATCTTCTCTAGCAAAACTATCTCCTTCTGACATTTTCAAAAATAATTCATTATTTTCTTCATTAGTCAAAGAAACCAATTTAGAAGTATCTACCCCACATATATCAACTTTATATTTAGACATAAAAAATCTTCCTTTCTATCTTTATAATGATAAAAAGAAAGATTTTTATACAATTATTCTTCTCTTTCTAAATAATCTGCACCTTTATGAGGTTCTTCAAACAATAAATCATTATAATTTTGTTGTCTTAACACTTCATAAATCACAATCGCAACACTATTTGAAACATTAAGAGCACGAACCTTATCAGTCATAGGTATTCTCATACAATGATCTAAATCTTTTTGAAGAATCTTTTTTGGTATACCTGTTGATTCTTTTCCAAAAATAAAATATAAATTTTCTTGTTCTTTATTACTATAATCAAAACTAGTATGTGGTTTATGACCATATCTAGTAAAATAATAATATATTCCAGGATTTTTATTCTTAAAATCTAAAAAATTATCATATATTTCATAATCTAATTTATCAATATAATTAACTCCACTTCTTCTTAAATGAGCATCATCTAAAACAAATCCAAAAGGTTTTATTAAATGTAATTTTGTATTAGTTGCTACACAAGTTCTCATAATATTACCAGTATTCTGTGGAATTTCAGGTTCATACAAAACAATATGATTCATAAATACCTCCAATCGAAAAGAAGATTATTCTCCTATCTCATTAACTTCTAAAAATTGTTTTAATTTATGAGTACTAACATTATTAGAAGACTTTTCTTGTAAAATAGATTTAATTTTTCCATCTTCAAACAAAATAAATGCCGGATAATTACCAGATAATTTAGTTTTACTATTATACTTACTATTAAATTCTTCTAAAAATGACTCTTGATTAACATCTGTTAAATTTAAATAAATAATTTGATTCATATATTCATACTTCTTTAATAACTTTTTAAAGTCCTTTTCAAAAAAACGACACTTTTCATCATCAGCAGTACAAACATAAATAATACTAGAAGGATTATCCATAATATAATGATCTAAATCATCTTTATATATCTCAAGCAATTCACCACGAATAACAGGAATTTTCAATTTTTCTTCTTCTTGAATAGTATATATCTTACAAACATAAAAAACAAAAGCAATAAAGCAAAAACAAATTAGCAACAAAATCATATAATTATGCACCATATTTTTCTTTTCTTTTACATTTTTAATATTTTCTCTCATAAGATATCACTCCTCTTATATTTATTGTATCATAAAAAAATATTTTAAGGTTGAATTTATTTTAATAATTGTATTTCTTTTACAATCTTTTCTACATCTTCTCTTGTCTCGTCATAAAATTCTAATCGAATACAAATATTAGAAAGAAAATCTTTTCTTTTAATATAATTAAGTATATGTGTAAAATTACCATCATAGTACACTGGAAAAATTCTATTTCTAGAATCTATTAAAGAATAACAATAATTGTTTTTATCTAAACTTAAAATATTCCCTTTAATAATCATATTATGAACTCGTCCATATCCTAACATTTCAAAATTACAAGTTCCAAATTTTTCCTCATATAGTTTAATAAAATCTTGTATTTCTAATAAACTTAGTTCAACAGATAAACAAATGTTATTTAACCCAATCTTTGTTAAATAATATGCAGTATAAATATTTGTAACATTTAATAAATAATTACCAATATAATCTCCATCATTATAATCTTTATAAAAAGAAATTAAACTTTTTGAATTACTATTTATAAGAGAAGAAACAAAATAAACTTCTTTATAATTTTTATATTCTTCATATAGTTTAAAATCATGAATATAAATCCTAGAAACATGGTTTTCTAAACATACTTCTAATTGATCTTTTGTATAAACCATACAAGATAGAGAAGTAGTATTACAAATACAATTATTTTTAGTAAAAGAAACATCTTTTTCAATAAAATAATGATTATTTTCCATCCGTTTATTTATTAATAATGATACTAATTCTCTTCTAATATTATTGATTTCTTTAATTGGAATAAAAATATTATCATCCATGTTAAACGAACAATCCAAGCAAGTGAATGGACTATCACCAAGTCTTGATAATTTTTCTCTTATAGACAAAGACAAAATAGGAGCAGATTTAGCTTGTTCTACAACACTCCCATAACAAGAAATAATATTTTTATTATCAGTAATTTCAATCTTTAATTTTTCTCCTATTTTAGCATATACATGAAAAGATACAGGTATTTTTTTAAAAGAAAGATTTTTAAACTCTTCCTCTAATAAATAATCTTGGGTCTTATAAACAATATCTCCAATATTAATTCCATCTTTATAATCAACGAAGCAATTATCAAATGACTTTCTTATCAAATTATTATTTTTATCATATAAATAATTAACAATAAATCCAATATTACTAGGAGTAAAACGAATAGCGTCATATTGATGTAAAAAGCAATCTTTATTAAGTTTAATTTTTACATATTTTTTATTAATAGATATTACTTTTCCAATTTCTAATCCAATATGATTAGGAGTTTTTATATTCATAAATTCTTTATCTTTTTCATAAAATAAACGTCCTACAGTAAACTCACGATTAAAAATAGTTTTTAATTTTTTTATCTCTTCTTCATAATTAATGGATTCTCCATCAATTAATCTACGATAAAAACGAGTAATAAAACCCACATATAAAGGGCTTTTCATTCTACCCTCTATTTTAAAACTATAAATATTACTATCTAATAATTCTGAAATCTTAGAAGAAGTATTTAATTCTTTTGTACTTAGTAAATATTTATTTTTCTCAAGAATTTTTCCACTTTTTGTTAAAGAAAAAGGCATTCTGCAAACTCCAGCACACTCTCCTCTATTACCACTTCTTCCTCCAAGCATACTACTCATTAAGCAACAACCAGAATAAGAAATGCATAAAGCCCCATGAATAAATACTTCTTTTTCTATTGGAACATCAATTTTATTAATTTCATCAATAGACATTTCTCTAGCAAATACAACTCTATTTACTCCTAATTTATAATAAAGTTCACAAACTTCCCTACAAGAAATATTAGCTTGAGTAGAAGCATGTATCTCTAAATTAGGAAACTTTTCTCTTAAATAACAAATCATACCAAAATCTTGAACAATTAAAGCATCCACCCCATTTTTATGGAGAAAACGAACTTGTTCAATAAAAGATTCCACTTCAGAATTTTTAACTAAAGTATTCATTGTTACAAATACTTTTACTCCATATAAATGACAAAACTTTATAGCTTCAACTACCTCTTCATTCGTAAAATTAGCTGCAAACTTTCTAGCACCAAAACTCTTACATGCTAAATAAACTGCATCACATCCATTAGAAACTGCTTGATATAAACATTCCATATTACCAGCAGGTACTAGTAATTCATGCTTTTTCATTATACCACCTCAAAGATATTCATATTATAACATAGAATAGGAATATATTTAAATATGAATAATAACATCGAAAAAAGACTAAAGCAAATAAATATAGAAAATAATATTTGGTTAATTTATCTAATTATTATAGGATTATCTTTTTATTCAAATAAACTAGAAAAAGACTACTTTATCAATAAAAATATTATAAGTAAAGAGACATATAGAAAAATAAATACTATTATTTTTATCGTATTAATACTAGTATATTCTTACTTTGAAGAAGATGCGATAAATTCATTTTTTAAAAATCAAAATAAAACAAGTAAACAAAAAGAATATGATACTCTAATACTAATTGCAAGTACTACTATACTAATATCAGGTTTTATATTCTTATATATCATATTAGATGATAAGAACTTAGATGCAGAAATTGCTTTTAACTAAAGTAATTGAAAAAAAAGTAGCCATTATCCCAAACAAATTCTTTTAATAAATTTTCTCCATCACCTCATTTAGTTTAGTAATAATAAACTTATCATCAATCTGTTCTATTTTTAAAATATCGTTCTCATTATAATTTAATAAAGATAAAATAACTAAAACACAATACTTATTAAATAATTAATAATCCTAAAAATGAATTAAAAAAAGAAATTAGACTAATCTAAATTCTTATCATTTAATTTTCATTATTCATCTTTTCTAATTCTTCTATAGAATATCCTAAGGATTTGGAAATAATATCAATAGCAACACCATTTTTTAAAAATTTAATTGCCGCTTCCCTATTTGCCTCTCTTTTCCCTTCTTTTATTCCTTCTTTTATTCCTTCTTTTATTCCCTCTTTTATCCCCTCTTCTCTGCCATCTCTCAAACCTTCTTCTTTCCAATATTCTC
>CAMOWA010000031.1 GCA_946628005.1 uncultured Caryophanales bacterium | reverse complement strand
CCAGTACAACAACCAACACCAATTCAGCCCATTCCAACACAAATGCCAAATCAAATTAATAACAATCAACAAAATACAAATATATTAAATGCCCAAACAAATCAATCAAATCCTACACAACCAATAATAAATCCCCCAAAAGAAAGAAAGAAAAAAAATATCCTAGTGCCAATATTATTACTTCTTTTATTAATAATAAGTGGATATACAGTATATTCAACCAAAAACTATCAAAATATGATAAGTATAATAAAAGATAAATGTTCTCCAGTAAAAGAAGGAAAAGAGACTAAATTAGATATAAATTCAGAACTAGTACAAGAGTTATATCAAAAAGTATCAACAAATATAAGAGAAGATATTGCAAATCCAGAATTTAATAATGCCATGAAAATATATTTAGCATATAGACAAATACTAGAAAGAGATAAATATGATTCAAATTGTAATTTATTTGATGTTAATAGTATGGAACCATTTAAATGTGAAGAATCAACCTCTTTTACTCCAAAAGCTATTAAAGAAGAAACTATCAAATCAAAATTGATTGAATTATTTGGAGAAAATAATGATATTCCCCTTCAAAATATACAACTAGGTACATCATGTCTAGGAGGATACCAATATATAGAAAAAAGAGAAGAATTTGTAGAAGGATATTGTTCTAGTCAAATAGCAACTTCATATGACGTAACAAAAAAAATTATTTCAGCAACAACAACACAAACTAATATAATAATAAAAGAAGATGTTAAATATCACGAAGGGGAAAAACTATCTCTACCAGAAACGTTAAAAAGTGGTATATATACCTACGTATTTCAATTAGATCACAATTATCACTATATTTTAAAAGAAAAAACTTATAAAAGTAAATATTAGGAGGATTTTATGGATATAAAAACAGTAGTAACAGGATACTTAGATGAAAATTGCTATATACTAATAAAAAATGGAACATGTTTAATAGTAGATCCAGGAGATAATTACCAAAAAATAAAAGAAGAAATAGGGGAGAATAAAGTATTAGGTGTTTTAATTACCCATTCTCATTTTGATCATATAGGTGCATTAAGAAACTTCTTAGTAAAAAGAAGTATAAAAATATTTAAAAAAAGCAACTTAATCGAAAACAAAGAATATAAAATAGGTGATTTTAGCTTTGAAGCAATTTATACTCCAGGACATTCAAAAGACTCTGTAACATTCTATTTTAAGGAAGAAAATAAAATGTTCATAGGAGACTTTGTATTTAAAGAAAGTATAGGTAGAACCGACTTACCTGGAGGTAGTGATGAAGAAATGAAAAATAGTATACAAAAATTAATCACTTATGATAACAGTATAGAACTTTATCCAGGACATTATGATAAAACAACAATAGGATATGAAAAAGAAAATAATCCATTTTTTTAAGGATTATTTTTTTCTTGAATTTTAATAAGAATATGTTATACTAATAAGCTATACGAGGTGAAATAACATTGAAAATTTGGGCAAAAGTAAAAATTAAAGATAAAAACAAAGATATTGAAATAATATCTAAATCATTAACAAACTATTTATATGGTTATGGACCAATACAAGACATTTGTAGAAAATATAACATAAAAAAAGAAGATAGAGCTATCTTAGATCAATATACTGCAAATAGAATAGCAGGACTTTTAATGTTATACTTATCAAAAGATTACAATCGAATAAATGATTTAGTTAATAAATATAATATAAACGCAATTGAATATGGTGAAATATTACCAGAAATTGAAGGATATGTAGATAAATAAAATATTAAAAACTTAATAAAACTCCAATAAAACTAGCAACAATAGCAATCAACATAACAATCGCAACTATTTTTATAATTTTATTACTCATAATACTCACCTCACACTAATATAAGTATAATAAATTTATCGAAAAAAGTAAAAGTAAAATTATACTTTTTTTTATATTTATAGAATAAAATATATTGGTGATATTAAATGAAACAATATATGAAAAAGAATAAAATATTATTACTACTAGTACTATTAAGTATAATTATCATAATAATAGGTATATTTATACCTGCATTATTACCTAATAAAGTAAATAAAGAGATAAATTCAAATATTAAGAATTTATTAATACAAATAAAAGAACATAAAAAAATAATAAACACACCATATATTACTTTTATAGGAAACATTATTACTACATTAATAATATGGTCTTTAGGAATATCTATAATAGGAATACCAATAATTATTTTTTATTATAGCATCAAAAACCTATATTTATCAGTAGAAATCATTTTATTATTAAAAAATATATCCCAATGTAATATATTATTTATTTTAATATATAGTATATTTTCTATTATAAATATATTAATTCTATTTATCTTAGTCTATTATGCATGCAATTATTCAATTATATTAATAAAAACCTTATTTATGAAAAAAGAATATAAAATAAAAAAAATAACATATAATTATTTTAAAATATTAATAATTGTATTAATTATAACAACAATACATTCCATAACAGAAATATTCATATTACCAAAACTATTAAGATTAGTTATCTAAAAAAGTGTCAATTTACACTTGATATTTTACACTGAAAGAAATATAATAATAATAGGAGGGTAAAAATGAAACAATTAAATATAATATTAACAGAATTAGGAATTAGTAAAGTAAGATTAGCAAAATATCTAGGAGTATCAAGACAAATGCTATATAATTACTTAGGAATAGAAAATATAAATGATTGGCCAAAAGAAAAATCAGCTAAATTATTAAGTCTTTTAAATATACAAAATATAGAAGATTTAAATAAAATAAAAATAACAGGAGAATACATCATAGAAGTAGAAAATAGATTAAATGAAGGAGTAAAAGACTTTTCAAACAAAGAAGTAATAGCAGACTTAAAAGGATTTAATAAAAAAGAACAAGAAATACTATCTGATATTATTAATTTATTAAAAGAAAAATTATCAAGTGATAAATCAAAAGATACATATAATACTTATATATATTTATATCATTTTTTACAATCAATGGAAACAAATGAAGAATTAAAATATATATTAGCATTCATGTCTAAATCACTAGGTTTTTCTGATCCAATGGAATTCCATTTTAATAAAGATAAACAATTTATATTTGAAAGTATTATGTTCAGTGCATTAACATTATATAATAATGGTGGATCCTCTAAAACAAAACTAGAAAAGTCTCATGAGAGGTTTGTCCAAAATATAGAACAAAAGAAAGAAGAAAAACTATCTAGAACACAAGAACTAAATACAGTAAAAATACAAGCTCTTAAAGAACTAGGATATACAGAAATAAATGAAGACAATGCCAAAGAAGTATTTGAAAAAATAGCAGAAATTCAATCAAGAAAAGTATCATAAGACTAGTCTACTAGTCTTTTTGTATACAAAGTATACAATAGGGGAGTGTACTCTAAAATGCCATAATATGATGTTTAATATTAATCTATTTAAAGTAAAAAATATAATAATAATTTATTAAACTATATTGAAAATAATTCTATTTGAATTAATATAAATATAATAATAAAATAATAATAATATTACTAAGTATAAAATTACTAAAAAAATTAATAAAGATATATATAAATAATTGTAAAAAAATCAACATATAAAAGAAATAAAATAGATATAAATAATCATATACTTCTTCATAAGCTAACTTCCTATAATTGATATTATGTTAACTTCTATATAAGATTATAGAATAAATAAGTCTCCCCTATCAAAAAATAGTTAAATTTTATTAAAAATATAATCTATATTATATATATTATATATAATGATACAGTATAATATAAATAAAGATACAAATCTACAATAATATAATAATATAATTAATATTTAAAATTAATTATATTTTTTATTTAATAAAAAATTCAGTAAAAACAAATAATACTATATATTTAAGAAAATATATAATACATCACCCCTATCATTAATATTAAATTTAGTACGTTAATTTTAAACAATTTAGTTTTTATTAGATGGATAGTTCTTAAGCTAATTTCACGAGAATTAACACGTTAATTTTAAGCAATTTAGTTTTACTTAGATGGATAGTTCTTAAGCTAATTTTACGAGAATTAACACGTTAATTTTAAGCAATTTAGTTTTACTTAGATGGATAGTTCTTAAGCTAATTTTATGTGAATGAATTAAACTGTTTTTATAAATAAAAATGTATAAAAAAATACTAAGTGAAAGATACTATATATATAATAAAATAATATTTCTAAAAAGGAGAATATAGATGAAGAATAATAACATAAAAAATAATTTAAAAAAACAAAAGTTTGATTCAAATAAAAGAGAAGAGGGGAAATATCAAAAAAAAATAGATTATAACTCCCCTACCTTGGATTCATTTATAAAAAACGGAGGAATCATAACAGATAATGAATATGAAATAACTTCAGATACAGATAAAATTAGTAATTATTTAGAAGAAAATACATATGAAAAGGGAACTATTTAGTCCCCTTTTATTTTAATTTATTTTTTTTATTTAAATGTCATATTATTAAGATATTTATTTGAATGAATAACTAAAAACAATCCAAGCAAAAAATCTGCTATATCATACTGAATAATAGTAAGCATCATTAGAAAACCAGTAACCAATCCAATCTGTCCAGCCCTCTTAGTACCCTTAATTGACTCAACTTTACCATAATATAGTAAAACCAAAAATGGTATAGAATAAAAATTAAAAAAGCTTTCACGTCTTATAAACAAGTATATAAATAATCCAATACCTATAATTTGACATATAAAAAGAAATGCAAAATCTTTATTCAACATATCTTGTTCCTTAGTATAAGTTGTTTCATTATTAATCAGATTACTACCTTCAGTATAAGTTGTTTCATTATTAATTAGATTACTATCTTCAGTATCAAATTCTGTTCGAACTCTGTTTCCATCTTTAGAAACAACAATTATTTCTTTAGGTCTCTTATTACAATGAGAACAAATTCCCTTTTCTACATCCAATTCATTTTCGCAATCACCACAATAAAACTTAGAAAGTACTTTTACAGGATCTCCACACTTCGGACATTTATTCTTTGTAATAGCAAATTCATAACTGCATTTATCACATTTTATTTGTATCATATAAAAACCATCCTTAAACTATAATATCAGTATAATTTTACACAGAAAACTTATAAAATTCAATATTTTTAAATGAGAAAATGTATAGTTTACAATATATTTACTACTCTAACTCTTCTAAAATACTCTCCCCTATTTCTGGCATTTCTAAATCAAAGTTATCAGCAATTAATGCTCCAATATTAGCAAGTGTTGAAAACTTATCCAATCTTTTTGGATACTTAAAATTTCTACTATAAAGAATAACAGGTACATTCTCACGAGTATGATGATTTCCAGGGAAAGTAGGATCATTACCATGATCTGCAGTTATAATAAATAAATCATCTAGCTCTAATTTATTTAATATGATAGGAATATCTACATCCAATTCTTCTATAGCCCTGCCATAACCTTCAACATCTCTCATATGGCCATATAAAGAATCAAAATCCTGCAAATTAACCATACATAAACCAGTAAAATTCTTATCAATAATATCTAATAATTTATTAATAGCCTCAGAATTAGAAGTAGCTTTCATAGATTTATTAATACCTTGTCCAGCAAAAATATCATTTACTTTACCAATTCCAATAACATTATAATCTTTTTCAAGTAAAGCATCTAAAATACTTTTTTTAGGAGGTTTCATAGCATAATCTTTTCTACATTGATTTAACAACTTATATTTACCAGGCACTCCAGTAAAAGGTCTTGCAATAATTCTTGCTATTCTCCAATTATTTATTAAACTCAAATTTCTAATTCTTTCACAATACTCATGTAGTGTTCCAATTGGAATACAATCTTCATGAGCAGCTACTTGCAAATCAGAGTCAGCTGAAGTATATATAATTAAAGACCCATAATTATATTGTCTCTCCCCCAACTCTTGAATAATAGAATTATCATGAGAACAAACATTCCCGATAACACGACGCCCAGTAACTTCTTCAATACTATTTAACATATCAAAAGTAAAACCTTCATTATAAGTCTGAAATGCATAATCATTTTTTATCCCAACCATCTCATAATGCCCATTAATACTATCCTTTCCAGCATTTATAGGAGAGGCAATAGTATAATATGCTTCAACATTATCATTATCACTCATATTAATAGTATCTAATAAACCTATTTTCTTTAAATTCGGTATAAATAAATCATTTTTTTCTATAATGTGACCAAAAGTATTAGCACCAGTATCACCAAAGTTAGCAGAATCACTTGTCTCCCCTACTCCTAAAGAATCTAAAACCATCAAAAATATTCTTTTAAATTTCATAACTATTACTCCTTTGTACTACGATAATGATATTTATTATAACTTTCAATTACTGTCTCATCACTTACTTTAGTATATATCCTAGTTGTAGAAATATCAGAATGTCCTAACATTTCTTGAATACTCCTTAAATCTGCCCCTCGATTAATTAAATGAGTAGCAAAGCTATGTCTTAAGGTATGCGGAGAAACATCAGGATTCAAACCTTTCATCATTAAAATAGACTTTAAATTTTTAAAAAATCCTTGTCTAGTCATACCAGTACCATGATTATTTAAAAACAATTTACTACAACTCTTATTTTTTAATAAAAGAGATCTTTTCTCTAAATATAAATCTAAATAATATAATGCATATTCACCTAATGGTACTTCTCTTTCTTTACTACCTTTACCCATAATTCGAATAAGACAATTAATCTTATCAATATCAGTAATCTCTAAATTAACTAGTTCACTTACTCTTAACCCACACCCATACATTAATTCTAACATAGCTTTATTACGATAGTCAAATGGGGTCTCTAAAGGAATATCTAAAAGTAAATCTACATCTTCGATACTTAAAGATTTAGGTAAACTCTTTCTTAATTTAGGTCTTTCAATAAACTCACTTACATTTGATAAAACTATTTTTTCTTTTAATAAATAAGAATGAAAATTTTTAATAACAGTTAAATTATGAGCAATAGTAGATATCTCCTCATCATGTCTTTCCTTTAAAAAGTCTTTTATATCATCACTTTTAATAGAACAAACATCAAATATATTTTTTTTATTTAAAAATTCCAAATATAGTTTTAAATCATTTTCATAAGATAATTTCGTTTTATCAGAAAGACCTTTTTCAAATATACAATAATTAATAAAGTCTCTTATTGCGTCTTCTATTTTCATAATACCACCTAATTATAGTTTAATCACTATTTAAAAAATTTACAAGAATTAAAACTTATGTTACAATATTTATGGTGATAAAGTGAGTAAAATAGAAAAAATAAATAATGTAGATTTTGAAATTATATGGGAAGGAAAACCTGCTGGATTATGGGGAACAATTTTATCATTTTTACACTTAAATTTCACAACATATCAAGTAACTAAAGATGAACTTATCATAAAAAGAGGCTTCTTAAAACAACGTACAAATACAACAGAATTATATTTATTAAAAGATCCCGATATGGAAATAAGCCTATTTCAAAGACTTTTTGGTGTAGGAAATGTATCTGTAAAAATAGATTCTCATTCTCAAGGAGAAAGAGCTGGAGAAGTAATCCGTTTAAAAAATATAAAAGAATGTGAAAAAGTAAGAAAATTATTAAGAGACGCAATAGAAGCAGATGTAATGGAAAGAAATATAACATACTTTGATAAAGTATAATCTACAAATAGTAGATTTTTTCTTAAGAGGCAAAACGAACAAACGTATACGAAAGGAAATAAATTATATGAGTACACCACTAGCATTAAAATTAGCACCAAAATCATTAAAAGATATTATTGGGCAAAAACATTTAATAGGAGAAAATAAAATATTAACAAACTTAGTAAAAAATAAAAAAATATTTTCTATGATATTATATGGGAAACCAGGTATTGGAAAAACTTCGATAGCAACAGCTATTGTGAATGATTTAAATGTTAGATATCGTTTTTTAAACGCAACAATTCATACTAAAAAAGATTTAGATATAGTAATAGAAGAAGCAAAAATGTATGGAGAAATTATACTAATAATGGATGAAATACATAGATTAAATAAAGATAAACAAGATATCCTACTTCCAGAATTAGAAAGTGGAAGAATTATTCTAATTGGAATGACTACTTCAAACCCATATCACTCTATAAATCCCGCTATAAGAAGCAGATGTCAATTATTTGAACTAAAAGAATTAACAACTGATAATATAATAGAAGGTTTAAATAAAGCAATTAAACATGAAGATTTAAAAGGAATAAAAATAGATAAAGAATCAATTAACTTAATAGCGAATTTATCTGGAAATGATCTAAGATATGCCTATAATCTTTTAGAGATAGCATTTTATTCAACAGATGATAAAATAATAACAACTGAAAAAATAAAAATGATAAATAATAAACCAGTATTTTTCTCAGATAAAGATGGTGATGGTCATTATGATATTCTAAGCGGACTTCAAAAATCAATTCGAGGAAGTGATGTAGATGCCTCTCTTCACTATGCTGCAAGATTAGTCTTAGAAGGAGATTTAGACTCATTATTTAGAAGACTAAGCGTAATTGCATATGAAGATATTGGATTAGCAAACCCATCAATAGGCCCAAAACTAGAGGCAGCAATCAATGCTGCATTAAGAACAGGTCTCCCAGAAGCAAGAATACCTATAGGAACAATAATTGTAGAAATGGCATTATCTCCAAAATCAAATACAGCTCATATAGCATTTGATAAAGCCCTAGAAGATATAGAAAATGGAAATGTTGGTAATCTACCAAAACACTTAAGAACCGACTCTAAAGACTATTTATATCCACACGACTTTCCAAATGCATATGTAAAGCAACAATATCTACCCGATAAAATTAAAAATAAAAAATACTATTGTCCAAAAACAATAGGATATGAAAAAACTTTAAGTGAAATATACAAAAGAATAGAACAATTAAAAAAAGAAGGCTAAAGCCCTCATAAATTTAGGATAAACATTTCAATTAAATGAATCCCATCAACATCACTAGTTTTTAATTTTAAATCCATATTATGGAGTTGTTGCATTAATTGTAGCAACTCCTTTTCTGTATAATAATGAATCAATTCTCTCGTTTTTTTAATTCTATAAGTAGTTTTTTCTTCTAGCATTTCTTGTATTTCTTTATCAGAATAATGATCCTTACTAAATATTTTAACTTGATAAATAATACGTATTTGACTTGCTAATAGACCAATTAAACTAATAGGTTCTATATTATAATCTAATAACTCACGAAATTTAATTAATGCATCTTTTTTATTTCTCTCACCTAAACTTTTTGTAAAAGCAAAAGTTAAATCTCTAGAATCTCCTAACTTTCTTTCAACCAAATCTTCTATATCTTTACTAGTAATTTTTTTTTCATCATACTTATATTCTCGAAGTTTAGCACATTCATTTTCTATTTTACTAAAATCTCCTAAACAATAATCTCTTAATAAATCAATAGCCTTTGAATCAATAGAATAACCATTTAATTCATTTTTAATAAAACTCTTATCATCATACTCAACTAATTGATATTTACATTTTTTCTTTAACTCTTTAGTTAATTTATAAGTATTGTTTAATTTATTAGCCTCTACTATTAATAAATTACTAGGATTAGGATTATCTAAATACTTTAATAAATGATCAATTTGACGCTTATTATCATCTTGCTTTAAAACATCGATCTTATGAATAACAATAACCTTTTTATCACTTAAAAAACTATATGTATCTAAATCTTCTAATGCATTATCAAGAAAAGTTTCCTCCATATCATATAAACTAATAGGGGCAGAATCAAACCCTTCTGAATGAATAATTTTTTCTCTTTCCTTCTGTAAAGAAAGAGAGTCTAAACTCTCTAATAAGTAATTATTCATCTTTTAAACAAGAATCTTTTACAAATTCGATTATTTCATCGATTGCCTCTTGATTCTTTCCTCCACCTTGAGCAAAAGTAGGACTTCCGCCACCATTACCATCAGATAATATAGACGCTTTTTTAACAATATACCCAGCATTTAAATGACAAGAACTTTTAGCTAAAATATTGATACTTCCATTTTCAAGTTTATTTAAAAATACAATAAAACCATTACTCATTTCATTTATTAAAGCATCCATAATAGTTTTTAATAAAGAAGACTCCCTATTATCAACTACCATTATTAGTAAATCAATATCTCCTACAGTTTCAATATGTTCACGATATAAATCTAAATTCTCTAAAGCAGACTTTTGTTTAATATCATAATATTTCTTTTCTAAATCTTTAACTTCTTGTTGAATATATTGAATTTCATTTTTATAATAAATAATATCTTTATAAGAGGTAGGCTTATCATTATTAATATCAACATCAAATTCTAAACGGATGCCTTTATTTCTAGCATCATCTAATATTTCTCTAGCTTTTAATAAAAGTTTTACCTTTTCATCATTATATGGTTTAATAGTTTCATATAAAGTAGGCTCAATCATATTATTAGTAACAGCTTCAATACGATAAACATTACTTCCTTTACTTTCACAATTATAAATTGCTAAATCACCAATTTCTTTTGTATTTGTAGTATGGGTACCTCCACATAACTCAATAGATTTTCCAATCTTAACAACTCTTACTAAGTCTCCATATTTTTCACTAAATAATGCCATTGCTCCAAGTTTTTTTGCCTTATCAAGTGGCATAACTTCAGTCGAAACAATAATATTTTGATGAATCATTTCATTAGCAAATTTTTCTACTTCTAAAATCTTTTCATCTGTCATTTTACCAGAATAAGAAAAATCAAAACGCAATCTTTCCCCATCAACATAGCTACCTGCTTGTTTAATATTATTTGATACTACTTGTTGAAGAGAATATTGTAAAATATGAACACTAGAATGATTAACTTCAGTCTTTTTTCTCTTATCTTTATCAAGAACAAGTTCACATTCATCACCAATAGTTATATAGCCATCTAATAAGCGGACTTTATGAATATGTTGACCATTAGGAGCCTTAAATACATCTACAACACGAGCTTTAAAATTATCACCTATAATCATACCAGTATCACTAACTTGTCCTCCACTTTCTGCATAAAAACATGTCCTTTGAACAGCTAAATAAGTATCATGGTCAATAGTATTTACAATTTCATCTTTTGAAAATATCGCAATAACTTTACTTTTTAATCGATAAATACCATAAGCAAATTCAGATTTATCATGAAAATCTAAAAGAACTTTCTTTTGACTTGCCATTGATGAAACATTTTTAGCATTTTTCTTAGCAAGTTCTTTTTGCATAGTCATATATTTATCAAATTCATCTCGACTAACCGTAAAACCAATTTCTTTTAAATATTCTTCTGTTAACTCAAAAGGAAAACCATAAGTATCATACAATTTAAAAGCATCCTCACCACTAATAGTAGAATCATTAGAATGAGAAACTATTTCTTTTAATCTTCTTTCTCCAGCATCTAAAGTTTTTAAAAATAATCTCTCTTCTTCTAAAATAGTAACTTCAACTTCTGCTCTTTTATTAACTAAATATGGATAAGCATCTTTCATCACATCAATAACATCACTAACTATTTTATATAAAAATGGTCCTTTTAGTCCAATATTTCTTCCAAAACGAACACTACGTCTTAATAATCTTCTAAGAACATATCCTCTACCAACGTTTTCAAAACAAGCACCATCTGCTAAAGCAAAAGTAATTGCTCGTACATGATCTGCTATAATTTTAAATTCTTTTTGACCTACATATTCAAAATGAGACAATTCTTCAATATGTTTAATAATCGGTTTAAATAAATCAGTTTCAAAATTAGAGTCTACATTTTGAAAAATACAACACCATCTTTCTAATCCAGCTCCAGTATCAATATTTTTACTAGGTAATTCCTGATAATCTTTTCTATCTACTCCCTCTTTTGAATTAAACTGACTAAAAACATTATTCCATATTTCTACAAAACGTTCTTGATCTAGATCATTTTTGAATTTTTCAAAAGCATTTCCATCATCATATTTTTCGCCTCTATCAAAAAATATTTCAGAATCAGGTCCACAAGGACCTTCACCAATTTCCCAAAAATTACCTTCTAAAGGTATAATGTGGGAAGAATCTAATCCTACACTCTCCCATACTTCTTTTGCTTCTAAATCATCTATATAAACAGTAACATATATTAAATCTTTAGGTATAGCAAAGTATTCTTCACTAGTTAATAACTCAAAAGCATAGGAAATAGCCTCTTTTTTAAAATAATCTCCTACACTAAAATTACCCATCATTTCAAAAAAAGTTTGATGTCTTTTTGTAATACCAACATTTTCAATATCATTAGTACGAATACATTTTTGAATATTAACAATTCGTCTACAATCTGGTACTTCCCTACCATCAAAATATTTTTTTAATGGTGCAACACCAGCATTAATCCATAACAAACTATCATCATTAACCGGTATTAAAGAAGCACTTTCATACATCTGATGTTCTTTATTTAAAAAGAAACGAAACCATGTCTCTCTTATATCATTATGTGTCATATATTCCATTTTTCTACACCTCATCTATTATTTTCTTTATTGAATTAATTTCATCATCAATAGTACTATTATTTAAAATAAAGTAATCTGCATAAGCAATAGGCCCACCTTTATATAAATTTTCAATCTCAGATAAGTCTCTTTCAATAATAGCATCTTTATCAAAAGGTCTATCCGCTCGATGAGAGACCCTATCATAACGAATATTTTTATCAGCAACAACTGCAACTAACTTTAAATTAGGAAATTTTTCAATCAAATATTTATACTCATACCAAGAATAAAGTCCATCTAATACAACATTATTTGTTGGAAGTTTTTCTCTTATTTCTGGTTCAATAAATTTAGCATAACATTCTCTACCGTATTCTTTTCTTAATTTTTCTCTAAATTCTTTTTCACTCTTCCCATCTTCAGTACGAACAATGCCTGCTTCTTCCATTAATTTATAAGTAATTCCTCCGAAATATATCTTGCACCATCCTATACTTTCTAAGTAATCCGTAACAATACTTTTCCCAGAACCACTCATCCCAACAATTGCTATTAGTTTATTCAACTAGATCACCATCTTCCTCATTTCGAATAATTTCAACACTTGCTTTTTCCAAATCTTCAATAGCATGATTTTCAATAATATAGTCATAATCTTTATATAAATCTACTTCCAATTCAGTAATATGATTCTGTTCATCAATACTTAAAGTAGATTGATTCATTTTACGATTAATTTTAATAGTAACTACATCATCATATCTTTCTTTAATAATCTCAAATTCTCGAACAAGACGAGCATCTACAATAATAAAAGTATCAAAAAAATTACTAAGTATTTCTATGTCTTCAAATAAACGATTCAGTAAAAAATCTTTTTTATCCATTTTATCTCTTATAATTTCTATACCCATTTTTTGAAGAAACTCTCTAGGTTTATCGTTTTCATTACCATTCCAATCAAAATAATTTCTAGCATATGAATAAAGTGGCTCTGTAATATGTAAAATGCAAGGCTTATAACCATATTTTTTTAATTCTTCTCTTAAATACTCTCCAAATGTATTTTTGCCAGTTTTTGCTTTACCCCCAATTACATATACTTTCATAAAATCCCTCTTTCTACATAAAAAAAAGATAGCACAAGGAGTGCAATAAGCACGGTACCATCCTTTTTTTTCTCTTTTTGATAACGGTATTCCCGACTAAATTCATTAAGCAGCTTCTAAGTAATATTATCGTTTTTTTCACCAACCAAAACGTCTCTAAAATAAATCTTACTTATACTCCTCTCAAATCACAATCTAGTAATTTATACAAATATTATTTTAACAAAACAAATAAAAGAATTCAATCCTTAATTTAAAAATAATATAATTAAGTATTTTCAGTACTATCAAAATGCAAAGTAAATATATCTGTCTTTTCTAATATAAAATTAAATATAATTTTAATACAAGCAATACAAGGAGTAGCAACAACCATACCAAGAATTCCAAAGAAATGTTCAAATAATAATAATCCAACCATAATTGTAACCGGATGAAGTTGCATAGTGTGACCCATAATCAAAGGCTGATAAAAATTATTTTCTAATAATTGTACAACTAAAATAGAAATTATACAACAAATACCAGTAAATGGTGATATAGTAAATCCAACTATAATCGCAGGAATAGCTCCAATATAAGGCCCAAAATAAGGAATAATATCAGTCACTGCACAAAACATAGCAAATAAAATAGGAGCTTCCATTCCAGCTAATGTAAGACCAATACATTGAGTAATAAATACTAAAAACATAACCATTAATAGTCCCATAACATAGCTTCTAAGAGAAGTATTAATACGATGAGTTATTTCCTTATAATCATCTTTCCAATTAGAAGGCAAATAATCATAAATCATATGATTAACTTTAGAAAAATCAAATAATAGATAAAATCCAATCATAAGTCCCAATATAAAATTAAATCCACCACTAATTATAACTCTACCAATCCTAAATAAGTTTTTTGGTAATTCCGAACCAACTTCTACACCAACAGAAGAAATATATTCTTGTAATTCTAACTGAATTTTAGAAATATCAATAGAATTACTAGAATCAAATTTATTAATAAAATTAAGACAAAAATCACCAATTTCTTGAAATATACTTGGAACAACTCTAACAAAATCTTTTAATTGTTGAATTAAAGAAGGAATTAATAAATAACAACTCAAGAATAAAAATCCTAATATAAATAAATATACTAAAATACACCCAATAATTCTAGGAACCTTCTTATTCTGTAATTTAGAAACAAAAGGTTCAAAAAACCAAGCAATTAAAAAACCAATAAATATAGGAGAAATAACAGATAATAATTCCTTAAAATATTTAATTAAACTCCACTCTTTAATAAGATAAGTAGCTAGTACAATAAGAGCTATAATTGCCATAAAATAACCTATATTAACTATTTTATTACCAGTCTTTAAAATATGATTTAAACTAGTAATATCTAAATTAGTTTCTTTTTCCTTCATTTTTCGAAACATAACAATCCTCCTTAATACTTATAATTAAATTATAATAGTAAATTAATATATTTTCAATATAAAGAATAAAAGGTATAATTAAAAAGAGGGATACCATGAAAACAATAAAAAAAGAATTAATAAATGAAATAATAATAAAAAACTCAAAATTTATAAATATATTAATACCAATAAATAGCAATAAAATAGATTATTACTTAAACTATTATAAAGAAAAATATCCAAAAGCAACTCATTATTGTTATGCATATATTTATCAAGACATAAAAAAATGTAGTGATGATAATGAACCATCTCAAACTGCAGGTATGCCAATGTTAAATGTATTAGAGTCTAATAATTTAATAAATGTATTAACCATAACAATTCGATATTTTGGAGGAATAAAACTTGGTGCTGGAGGTTTAGTAAGAGCATATACAAAATCAGTAACAGAAAATCTAAAAAATCAAGAATTTTTAGAATTAGAAGAAGGATATTTAATAAAAATAGAATTCCCATACTCTAAAGAAAAAGAAATTAAACATTTCATAAAAGAAAAAAATATAAAAGAGAAAACCTATCAAGAAAATATTACTTTTGTAGCAACAATATCAAAAGAAAAATTAAAAGACTTTTTATACCCATATAAAATAATAGAAGAAGTATTAATAGAAAAAGATTCATAAGAATCTTTTTAAGTAGTAATTAAACTTTTTAATTTACGTATAACTTTCTTTTCAATTCTAGAAATATATGACTGAGATATTCCCAGTTTATCAGCAACTTCTTTTTGAGTATATTCATCACTTCCTAGTAAACCATATCTTAAAATCATAATTTCTCTATCTCTTGGTTTTAAACCTAGAATTTCTTGGATCATAAGAGCTTGGTTATCTTTCTTTTCAATATTATTACTAACATCATCTTTATCTGTACCAATAATATCTTCTAAATGTAATTCATTTCCCTCTCCATCATAAGACAAGGGTTGATCAATACTAACTTCTACTTTTGTCTTTTTATTTTTTCTTAAATACATAAGAATTTCATTATCAATACACCGAGATGCATAAGTAGCAAGTCTAATATTTTTATCACTAGAGAAAGTATTTATACCCTTAATTAACCCAATACTTCCAATACTTACCAAGTCTTCTAAATCAACACCAGTATTTTCATACTTCTTAGATAAAAATACAACTAATCTTAAATTATGCTCAATTAACTTATCTCTAGCAGAACTATCTCCCTCTTCCTTTTTCTTTATATAATAATCCTCCTCCTCTTTAGATAAAGGCTCCGGTAAAATATCTGTTGCCCCTACGTAAAAACAACTACCTACTTTTTGAAATAAACTTCTAATAATTTTAATAATTTTTAACATAATATCTCCTTTAATATATTTGGTAATATACAATTTACTCCATCTAAATCAATTCTATCTGTCGCAATACCTATTAAACAATTAGAAATAACTTTTCTATCAATAATAATCCTATCTGCTCGAAAACAAGGAATAACTCCAGTAGTATTTAGAGCTTTATAAGGTACATAAATAACTTTATCAATAGGTATTTTTAAATTAATAAGAATAATACTTTCTCTTTTTATAGGAGAAAGTAATTGATTTCCAGTATCAATCATCCCCTCTAACTGATATTTTTTATTTTTATAATAAAAAGTAACATAATACTTATCTTTATAATAGTATTTAAAAATAAGATATTCTTTTACAAAAATATAAATAATAAAAATACTACTAAATATTAAAAATATTATATGAACATAATAATTATTATTTAAATCAAAACAATAAATAAAGCCTCCTATTAATAAACTAATTACATAAAAATAAAATAATTTCTGAAAAAAATTTAAAAATCCAAAACTAATTAAAATCATAAAAATACTAAATATTATCTTTATAAAAAATAATAATATAGTATTAATATCTATAAAAATAATAGAAGTAGTAAGTGATCCAAATAAACTACCTAGTAATATACGATAGTTAGTTTTATTAATTTTTAATAATCTTTTTGTACCATATAAAATCATAAAGTCTAACATAAAATTTAAAAGAAAAATAAATTCATAATACATTTTCATATAATCACCAAGATTATTATAAAAAAAATAAAACGACTAATTTGTCGTTTTATAATTATTTTATATTTTTTTCTTATTAATAAAAATCTTAATAATATAAGATAAGAAAATACACATAATACCTACAAAACACCATTTTAAAATTAAATTAATAGTAGGCATTCCTCCAGTATATCGATTGATTATATCAAACATACTCTCAGGAAAATATTTACCTATTAAATAAGATACATCTTTTAAACCAATATTATTTTTAATAAAAGTAAGTATTCTTAAAAATATATCAATAATTGCTAAAAGAAATACAAAAGAAGAAAATCTCTTAAAGAACATTACTACTACTAATATTAAAATAACTAAAACTATTAAATCTATATACATAAACAACACCCTATTCTCTACAATTAGTGTATCATATATAGATTATTTTTTAAATAGAAAAAATTAAGTTTACATATTATTTTATTCTATCTCCTTCTTCTAACATTGTTGTTATAAAGATACCATATCCTTTAATAGGATCTTCTACTACAACATAATTTACTACTCCAATTATTTTATTATCTTGAAGAATTGGAGAACCACTCATTCCTTGTACAATACCACCTGTCTTTTTTAATAACTTTTTATCCGTAATTTCAAAGAAAATATTTTTATTATAAGACTCTTCATCAATAGAAATAATATTAATTGAAAAATCTTCTATTTTATTATCAATAATATTAGTTCGAATAAAAGCTTTTCCCTTATGAATATCAAATTTATCTCCTACTGAAGTCAATTTTTGATTAGATATATCATCAGTATAAAAACCAAAAATACCTTCTTCTTCATTTTTCTCTATATCTCCTATAACTTCATTCTTTTCTAAAACAGCATTCTTACTACCTGCTCTACCTGATTCACTTTTACTAATAGAAGACACTTCTGCTTTATAAATATTTCCAGAATTTATTTGAAATTTAGAAAAACTAGAACTTTCAATTATTTCATGTCCTAAAGAACCAAAAATTTTAGTATTAGGATCAATATAAGATAATGTACCAATTCCATTTATTTGATCCTTTACATATAAACCAGTTTTTAATATATTATTTTCATAAATAGGATGAAGATTAAAATCAGTTAAATCTTTTCCTCTTTGAACATTTAAATGAAAATGATTAGAATTCATTAAAACATCATTTAACTCTTCAATATTATGAATCTCAATATCATTTACTTTTTTAATAATATCTCCTACTTCTAAGCCACTATTTTTACCAATATTTTCCCCATTTACTGGATAAAATCCAACAATATAAACACCATTTGAATGGACTTCAATACCAATTGTTTCTCCACCTACAACTAAAAAGTCAGAGTAAGCAAATACTGAAATAGGAAATAATAATAAAAACAATATAATTAAACACTTTTTCATAAAGACACCTCATTTCTATTATTTCCTATAATTAAAAGAATATACAAAAAAAGAAAAAGAACAAGCAAAAAGCCTATTCTTCAACCTGAAAATCAACAATATCGCCATTTTCTTTAACTAATTTAGTAATTGCTTCCTCAGCATTTTTTAACTTTTCATCACAAGTTTTAACTAGTTTCATAGCATGATTAAACTCTTCAATAGCATCATCTAAAGGAATATCACCAACTTCCAATTTTTTTACAATTTCTTCTAGTTTCTCAAGACTTTCTTCAAATGAAAGTTTTTCTTCCTCTTCTAATTTCTTAGCCATAACTATTCTCCTTTCTTAATAACCTTAGCATCAATAGTTCCATCTTGAAACTCAATATTTAATACATCATCCATTTTAATTTTTTTACATGAATCAACTACTTTATTATCTATTTTAGAAATAGTATATCCTCTTTTAAGAGTTAATAATGGAGATAATGTTTCTAATTTTGAAATAATTTGTAAATACTTGTTACTTTTCTTATCAATTAATTGAAATGGTTTTTGTAAAACATAAGAATTTTTTACTCGAATTAAATCTTTTTCCTTTAATGTAGTTAAATGTACCAAATTATATTTTAATTTTTCAACTAAATTAGAAAATAATATTTCTTTTGTTTGATATAAAGTAATAGGATTTTTCATAATCCCTCTGTTCTTTATATTTTGAACACGAATTTTATATGCTTTTATTTGATGAGAAATACTATTATTTGCACGTATTTTCTGTTGTCTAATACTTTCTAAAACATCTTGTATAGTTGGAACAGCCATTTCAGCAGCACCTGTTGGAGTAGGCGCTCTTAAATCTGCCACAAAGTCAGAAATAGTAAAATCAATCTCATGTCCAACAGCACTAATAACTGGAGTATTGCATGAAAAGATTGCTCGAGCAACAATTTCTTCGTTAAAAGCCCATAAATCTTCAATAGAGCCTCCACCTCGACCAACAATTAAAGTATCTAATCCAAAATTATCAGCCCTTTCAATTTGTTTAACAATATCTTCTTTCGCATCTTCTCCTTGAACAAGAGCTGGAAATAAGTATACCTCAGCTAATGGCCATCTTCTTTTAATCGTAGAAATTATATCTTTAATAGCAGCTCCAGTTGGAGCAGTAATAACACCAATTTTATTAGGAATTCTAGGAATCTTTTTCTTATGAATAGAATCAAACAATCCCTCTAATTCTAATTTTTTCTTTAGTTGTTCAAAAGCAACATATAAATTTCCAACACCATCTTCTAACATTTCACTAACATATATTTGATATTGACCAGTAGATTCAAAAACACTAATTTTCCCAGTTACTAATACTTTCATTCCATCTGCAGGTAAAAACTTAATTTTTTTTGTATTGCTAGAAAACATAATAGCATTTATCCTACTACCCTCATCTTTAATAGTAAAATAAAAATGTCCTCTACTATGTGCTTTAAAATTAGATATTTCACCTTTTAAAAAAACTTCATCCAAATGAACATCATTATCAATTTTATACTTTATATAACGAGTAAGCTGAGTAACAGTAATATATTTATCTTGCATAACCTCACCTAATCTTCTTTTAACTCTTCATGATAAATTTTATCTAATACCCCATTAATCATTTTAACAACTGGATCATCACTATATTTCTTAGCTAATTCTATTGCTTCATTTATAGCAACCAAAGAAGGAACATCGCTCCACATTAATTCATAAATAGCTAAAGAAAGAATAGCTTGATCAACTTTACTAAGCCTAGAATAATCCCAGTTTTTTAAATATTTATTAGATAAAGAAATAATTTCATCTTGATGAGAAAATACTCCATCAATACTTTCTCTAACAAAATTATTATCAATTTCTAATTGTTCTTTAATAACTTCATCCAAATCATAACTAACATTAGAATCTTTATAAATATTAACTTGATATAATATTTTAATAATAATATCCCTTAATTCACTTCTATTCTTCATAAAATCACTTTCTTTCCTTTATTTCTTTTTTTAAATTATATAGAAAATTAATAGCTTCCATAGGGGTCATCTCCAAAGGATTAATCTCTTTTATTTTTTCTTCAATAGGATTTTCTTTATTAACAATTTCCTCTTCATTTAATTCAAATAAACTGGTTTGAGTAAAAACCTCTTTCTTAATACTTTTCTTTTCATAAACATTTAAAACCTCTTCAGCTCGATCAATTAAACTTTTAGGAAGATTTGCCAAAGAAGCAACATGAATACCATAACTTTTATCAATTGCTCCTGGTTTAACCTTATGTAAAAAAGTAACATGTCCATTTTCTTCTAATGCAGAAACATGAACATTTTTTAATTGTTTTAAATCTTTTTCTAAAAAAGTAAGTTCATGATAATGAGTAGAAAAAAGTGTTTTAGCTTTAATCTTATCATGAATATACTCTAAAATAGCTTGAGCAAGACTCATACCATCATAAGTAGCCGTACCTCTTCCAAGTTCATCAAAAAGAATTAAACTATTTTCAGTAGCTTCTTGAATAGCATAATTAGCTTCTCTCATTTCAACCATAAAAGTAGATTCTCCACTAACTAAATCATCACTTGCTCCAATTCTAGTAAATATTTGATCAAAAATAGGAAGAGTAGCAGACTTACAAGGAACAAAACATCCAATCTGAGCCATAATTATCGTAATAGCACACTGTCTCATATATGTTGACTTTCCAGCCATATTTGGACCTGTTATTAATAAAATATTCGTAGTTTTATCCATAACAATATCATTAGGAATATACTTATCTTTCATAACCTGTTCAACAACAGGATGACGACATTCTATTAATTTTAAACTCTTATCATTTGTAATTTCTGGTCTTGTAAACTTATAAGTATCTGAAACAATAGAAAAAGCCTGTAACATATCAATCTCACTAAGTACTTTAGAAACTTTTTGCAAAGGAGAAACATATCTTTTAATAACTTCACGAATATCCATAAATAATTTATATTCCAAAGAAATAATCTTCTCTTCAGCTCCTAAAATAATATTTTCTTTTTCTTTTAAAAGAGGTGTAACAAATCTTTCACAGTTTGCTAAAGTTTGTTTTCTTTCATACCCATATTCATCTTTAACTAAATTACATTGTCCTTTAGATACTTCAATATAATAACCAAATACTTTATTATATCCAACCTTTAAATTTTTTATTCCCGTTCTTTCTTTCTCATCTTTTTCCATCTCTAAAATAAAATCACGAGACCCACTACGAATACTTTTTAATTCATCAAGTTCTTTATTATAGCCTTCTTTAATTAAATGCCCTTCATGTAAAGTAAAAGGTGCATCCTCTAATATTGTACGATCAAGTAAAGAATAAATCTCATCAAAGGTTTCTATATCTTTATCAAAATGAAGTTCTTCTATAATTTTCTTTATAGTTGGTAATTCTTTTAAAGAACTTTTTAACTGTAATAAGTCTTTTGCATTTAAATTACCATAACTAATTCTTCCAACAAGTCTTTCTAAATCGTAAACGTTATCTAAAGATTTAATTAAATCATCTCTTAATATAAATTCCGTACTAAGTATAGAAACAAAATCATATCTTCTTTCTAATTCATTTTTATCAGTAAGTGGATTTAAAATTGTATTTTTTAAAAATCTACTTCCCATAGCAGTTTTACATTTATCAAGTAACCATAATAAAGAATACTGTCTCTCTCTAGTACGTATTGTTTCTATTAATTCAAGATTTTTTGTAGTATTAATATCAAACTTTAAATAAGTAGAAGACTTAAGTATTTGACAGGCCTGTAAATGATGTAAATCTCCCTTTTTAGTATCAATTATATATCCAAGTAAATGTTTTAATGTAACAATAATTTTCTCATCTTCAATATTTTCATAAATATAAGAATAATCATCCGTATCTATCATATTTTTTTCAATTGATACCAATATATGATAAGAAGATCTAAGTTTTTCAACAATTTCACGATTAATTGTATCATTTACAATAATCTCAGGAAAACCTTTCTTTACCACTTCATGTAGAAGTTTATCAATATCTTCATCTAATAAAGTAGCATAAACTTCACCTGTTGAAACATCAGCATAACTAATCCCATAGCAATAATCAAAATCATAAATATTCGCAATATAATTATTATTTTTAGAATCAATATTAGAATCTATTCTAGTCCCCTTTGTAACAACTTGAATAACATCTCTTTTAACCATACCTTTTGTAAGTTTAGGGTCTTCCAATTGTTCACATATCGCAACTTTATAGCCTTTATCTATTAATTCATCAATATAAGAAGAATATGCATGATGAGGAATCCCACACATAGGAACTCTCTCATCTAGTCCAGCTTGTTTTCCAGTTAAAGTAAGTTCCAATACACGTGAAGCAGTAATCGCATCTTCAAAAAACATTTCATAAAAATCTCCAAGACGAAAAAAAACGATACAATCATCATATTTATCTTTTATATCCATATATTGTTGCATCATAGGACTAAGCTTATTACGATCAACTTCACTTCTTTTCATGTATATCACCTACTCTATTATACATAAAAATTAAAAAATAAAAAAGAAAACTAGAAAGATTTTTTACTTTTCATATAAATTATTT
>CAMOWA010000030.1 GCA_946628005.1 uncultured Caryophanales bacterium | reverse complement strand
ACTTGGGAGGCAACGACCAAGGCGATTTAAAACTTGTTTTAAATCTTTTGTTCTTTTTTAAATAAATTTTTAATAATATCAATTGTTATATTAGTCATAACATCATAATTTATATTCTTATGCTTGTGATATATAATTTCGTGGCATAAATTATCAATAATTCCAATAATTATATGAACTGTTTCTAATAGTTGTTTATCTTTGTAACCATTTTTAACTAGTAAGCATTTAATTTTTTCTGTAACTTCAAACTCCTTATCATAAAAATATTTTGCGACATTAGGATCAGTATGAATCATAGCAGTTATTTCTTCATGAGCACGTTGAGATAATTTATGGTTTTTAATTTGACTTTTTATTAAAGCTGTCAAATCATTATCAAAGTTTTTAATATCATAATTACTCAAATCTAATGTAAGAATAGGAAAGAATATATTATCTCCAAACTTATATAATCCCTCCAATAAGATATCATTTTTATCTTTAAAATATTGATAAATTATACCTGTAGAGACATCAGCTTCTTTTGCAATTTCAACTGTATTAGTATTGTAATATCCATTTTTACATATAAGATTAAATCCGGCCTCAATAATTTTATCTTTTTTTTTAATAGCTCTTTGTTGCTTTGGTTCTCTGATATTTTCAACCATATAAAGTCACCTCGTAAGCAAAGTATATCACGAAACATAATAATATGAAATATAATTTGTATTATTTATTGACTATTTTGGCTTTTGATAATACAATTAATATGAAATAAGTTTCATATTAGAAAGGAGGATATTATGAAAAGTTTTATAGAATTAAAAAATGTAAAAAAGACTTATATAGTCGGTGAACAAAAATTTAATGCTTTAGATGGAATAGATTTAAGTATTAATCAAGGAGAATTTGTAGTAATACTTGGACCATCAGGTGCTGGGAAATCAACACTGTTAAATCTTCTTGGAGGAATGGATAAAGCTACATCTGGGGATATTTACATTGGTGAAGATAATATAGCAAAATATAACGATAATGAACTAACTAGATATAGGGCGCATGATGTTGGATTTATATTTCAATTTTATAATATAATGCCCACTTTAACTGTAGATGAGAATGTTAATCTAATAAAAGATATTACTAATACTTCAAGAAACTCTAAAGAAGTATTAAAAAGTGTAGGATTATCAAAACATGCTGATAAATTTCCAGGGGAATTATCAGGAGGAGAACAACAAAGAGTGTCAATTGCAAGAGCAATTATGAAAAATCCTAAAGTATTATTATGTGATGAGCCGACTGGAGCTCTTGACTCAAAAACAGGTGTAGAAATATTAAAATTACTTCGAAAACAAAGTGATGAAGATACAACTGTTATTATAGTTACCCATAACTCTTTAATTGCTGACATAGCAGATAGAGTAATTAGAATAAAAAATGGAAAAGTTGTATCTAATGAATTTAACACCCATCCAAAAAATATTGATGAGGTTAAGTGGTAATTATGTTAAAAAGAAAAATGTTTAGAGATATTCGAAAAAATTTATCTCAGTTTATTACAATCTTTTTAATGATTATGATAGGAATAATGGCTTATTCTGGAATAGAAGCATATATGGGTGGTATGGAAAAAACTAGAGATAAGTTTAATTCTGAAAACAATCTATTTGATTTAAACGTTATGGGATATTTAAATCATGATGATTTAAAAAATATTAAAAATTTGGATAACGTAAAAGATGCAGAACTAAAGTTATCAGTTACAGCTACTACAGATAAAGATAAAACTTTATTATTAAATTTTATTGAATCAAACAATATATCAAAATTCTATGTACTTGAAGGTGAAGGATTTGATGCAAATAAAAGTGGTATTTGGTTAGATAATTTTTACGCATTAGAAAATGACATAAAAGTCGGAGATACAATACTCGTAAAATATGATGGAATGATATTACATGAAAAAGTTCTAGGTAGAATTAATGTTCCTGATCATTTATATGATGTAAGAGATGAATCAGAATTATATCCAGATAGAAAAGAATTTGGCTTTGCTTATATGAGTACAAATGAAATAACAGAAGATTATATAAAATCTTTGGTTATGAAAGAAACAAATATTACCGACGAAAAAAAGTTTAATATAGTATTACCAAATTTTAATTATAAAGACTATATACCTTTTTCAAGTATTATGGTAGATGTTAAAGATGTAGATAAAAGAGATGATGTGAAGGAGGCAATAGAAGATAATATAGAAAATGCCAAAGCAATTATAAATGTAGAAGATACATCATCTTATGTTGCATATCAAGGAGAAATTGATGAAGGTAAAACTTATGTAGGTGTTTTCTCAGGAATATTTTTGTTTATTGCAATGTTATCAGTTATTACTACTATGACTAGAGTAGTTAAAAAAGAGAGAGTACAAATTGGTACTTTAAAAGCTTTAGGTTTTAGTAATAGAAAAATATTATTTCACTATATGGGATATGGCTTTTGGATTAGTATTGTAGCAAGTATAGTAGGATTAATTTTAGGATATTATTTTATCGGTACAATATTTATGAATCTTCAAATGGCCTTCTTTGAAATACCTAACGGTCATCCTTCAATGAACGTATCATGTTATTATGTTACAGGTATAGTAATCTTTGCTGTTTTATTAATTACTTTTATAACATGTAGAAGCATCTTAAAAGAAAATCCTGCTGAAACGCTTAGAACTAAAATTCCAAATGTCAAAGGAAAAGCTTTGGATATTACTAAAAAAGGATTGTTTAAACACTTAAGTTTTACTTCAATTTGGAATTTAAGAGATATTTTAAGAAACAAAATGAGAACATTTATGGGACTAGCTGGAGTTGTTGGATGTTGTGCTTTAATAGTGTGTTCATTTGGTATGCTAGATTCAATGAATTTCTTTGTAAAATTACAATTTGAAGATTTATATAATTTTGATTATAAATTAAATATAAAAGAAGGAATTAGTAGTGAAGAATACAACGAACTATATGATAAATATGGAAGTAATACTTCTCAAAGTTTAGGAATTGAAATAAAAGATAAAGACGGTAAAAGAGAATCAAACAATATTTTAGTAACAGATGCTGGAGATTATTTAAGATTTGTAGATAATAAGAATAGATTAAAAGAAAAACCAACAGATGATGGTGTTTACGTTACCTATAAATTAGCAGATACTAAAGGTTATAAAATAGGTGATCAAATAGAATGGCATATTTATGGTGATAATAAGTATTATAAATCAAAGATAATTGGATTTAATAAAGATCCTCAAAACCAAAATATATCTATGACAAAGAAATATTTAAAGTCACTTGGAATAGAATATAAACCAGATGCATTATATACAAATAATGATTTAAGTAAAACAAAGGAAATTAAAAATATTGAAACAATTCAAAACATTAATAGTCTTAAAGAAGGAATGACTGGTATGCTTTCCATGATGAAAACTATGCTAGTTATGATTATTGGTATTGCTATCCTTCTTGGTAGTGTAATTATTTATAATTTAGGAATCCTTTCTTATACAGAAAAAGAGTATCAATTTGCAACTTTAAAAGTGTTAGGTTTTAAAGATAAACAAATTAAAAATATCTTTATTAAACAGAATAATTGGATAGCCTTTGTTTCAATAGTAATTGGATTACCACTAGGATTTTATTTAACAGATTGGTTGTTTAAAACTGCTATTGAAGAACATTATGATTTTTGTGCATTTATAACAATTAGAACATATATTATTGCAGCTATTGGTACATTTATTGTTTCATATCTAGTATCTAAATTCTTAGCAAGAAAAATTAAATCAATAGATATGGTTACAAGTTTAAAAGGAAATGAATAACTATTAATAGATTAAGAGATTGTAAAAACAAAGATCAATTTAGTATAAAATATTTAGATGGTCCTGATGAACAAAAAAGACATTTACAAAATTATACCAACTTCAGTTATAAACATTGTAAATACAAATGAAAATAATATGATAGTACAAGTATTTGACTCAAGAATAGCTTTTAATAGCGAAATTAGTAATAATGTATATGATATAATATTAAAGAAAGATAAAGAAAAGAGATTAATATTATTGAGAAAAAGGTGAAAAAAATGACAATATTTTTAGGGTTAATCATACCATTTATTGGGACAACTTTAGGAGCTGCAATGGTTTTCTTAATGAAAAACAAATTGAATAATAAGGTAGAGAAAGTATTATTAGGCTTTGCATCTGGAGTTATGGTTGCAGCTTCCGTTTGGTCTCTAATTATCCCATCTATTGACATGGCAAAAGAACAAAATATAATTTCATGGTTACCAGCTACAATAGGATTTATATTAGGTATATTATTTTTACTTATATTAGATAATATCATTCCTCATTTGCATATTAAGAGTAAAGAACCAGAGGGATTAAAATCAAATCTAGGAAAATCAGCAATGATGGTTTTAGCTGTTACTCTTCATAATATTCCAGAAGGAATGGCTGTAGGAGTAGCACTTGCTGGTGCCGTAAGTGGGAATAATACTATTACTATTGCCAGCGCAATTGCTTTATCCATAGGTATTGCTATCCAAAACTTTCCAGAAGGCGCAATAATATCAATGCCATTAAAAGAAGAAGGGAATACTAAAGGAAAATCATTCTTATATGGAACTTTATCTGGGATAGTTGAACCGATATTTGGAGGACTAACAATTATATTAACTTCATTAGTAGTTCCTATTTTACCATATTTATTATCTTTTGCAGCTGGAGCGATGATATATGTAGTAGTAGAAGAATTAATACCAGAATCTCAAGTTGGTAAACATTCCAATTTAGGAACGTTAGGATTTGCATTTGGATTTATTATAATGATGATTCTTGATGTAGCATTAGGATAGAGTGATTGGAAGATTTAGATATTACGATGCTTAATATTTATAACCCCCTAGGCATATATCCATCCAAGCTGCAGTCAAAAAAAAGCAAGTAAATAATAAAAAGCTAGAGAAATCTAGTCTTTTCTTGATATAATTAAGATGGTGATATGTAATGATAGATAGTATTAATATTTTAATTTCTAGAGGTACAGTTAATATTTATAAGGTCTTAATAGATTTAAATAATAATTCCTGTTATATAAATCAAAAAAAATATGATATTGACAATAATTTAATTAACAAAATATTAGATATTATAGTAACTTGGAAATACGAGTATGGATATTCAAATACTTTAGACGCAGAAGAGTTTACCGTAATAATAAATTCTGAAAAAATAATCTCATATCATGGTAAAGGAATCTTTCCAGAAAATTACAATGAATTACTAAGTATAATTGGTGGTATAGAGCATGAATGATAGAATAATAAGAGATTTAGATCCAACACAATATTTAAATGATAAATTAAATCTATATATTGAGGCATTTATATCATATTATGGCGAAGAATATAGAGAATTTATTGAAAATAAATTAAACAACATATTTATAATTGCATATCAACATGATATTGATTTTACATATAAATTGAGATTATTAGAAGAACAATTAGGACAGGATGTTGTCAAAGATAAATCTAAGGAATACTATGAAAGTATAGAATACAATAGTACATTAAGAGTTAAGTTATTAAATAAATATAGGAAAGAATATGCAAATAGAGTTAAGTATTTACTTCCAAAAAAATACCATGAAATAGTAGAACAATATATTAAATCAGATAATCCACCATTTATATTTGGTATTAAGAATAATTGTTTTGAATTTGAAGAAGTATTAGGTGATATTAAAACAACAACACTTTATGATTATTTTACCGATGAAATGGATGAAAAATTAAATAATAGTGAAGTGTCTGACGTTGAAAAACAAACAATTATTAAGAAACGAATGAAATATTTTAAAACTATTGGCATAGATATGGGAGATGATTATTCTAATTATACTAAATTAGAAGAATACCCATCGCCAGAGATGATTAGAGAAATAAGAAAGATAAAAAAACAAATCCAAGATTTATATAATCTAGAATTAAATTCAAAAATATATCCAAATTGTTTATTTAATAAAAAAGAAAAAGAGATGGGACTTTTACTTGATAGTAGTGAAGAGTTTTCTTTAATTAGATTAAAAGAGGAATATAATTGTGTTCATCCAAATATTAGAAACAATAAGGGAAAAATGGAATTGATTCCAGAAATGTTTATATATACAGGCATAGATTCTTTACAGCGTGACAATATTATTATTCATGAACTAAACCATATCATTGAAATGGCCTTAATGGATGTTTCTGGAAATATGGTTACAATTAGATCTGGATGGGATATAACTCAAGATATAATTGGTGAAAAAAAAGAACATATTGAACTAGAACACAATGCAAGAAAGTATGAAAGACTTAATGAAATAATAAATGAATTACTTGCTATAGATATTCATAAAAAATTTAAGAGTATGTATGGTAGTGTATTTAGTAGTCAAAATAGTGAATATAATTTATCATGTTGCTATTTAGAACAAGAATACATTGCAAAAGACTTCTTTGAAACATATAAAAAGAAAATAATCGAGAGTAGATTAACTGGTAACATGCAAGTGCTTTTTGATGCCATAGGTGAGGAAAATTTTGAAGCATTGAACAATTTAGTTAATGAAGAGTATCAAGCAACGGATGATTTTACAAAAACAACATTACATGATGATATTAGAAAAAGGAGAGATTCTATTTTGAAGAAAATGAACTTACATACTATGATGCACACATCAGCTAATAATACAAATCAAATAATGCAAGAGAGAACTATAAATCGATCATAATTAGTTTTAAAAGTTTTATTGTGAGTTGAATAATGCTACAAACTGTAATTAAAAATAATGGAGTAGAAAGTAGTAAAGATTTTGCGGATTTAACAAATCTTCTTACAAAAACTTACGGGTAAAAAAATAGTAACAAATACGAATAATAAAAATCAAAGACTAAAATTTTTAGTCTATTTTTGTTAATCCAGATAATCCATTTATCACAAGATTATAATTTAATTCTACTATTTCATCAAAAGAAATAGCCTTATTATCATTAACCCATGATTTATATAAAGATAGAGTAGTATTATGCATATAATTAATTGCTATATTAAGTTTATACTTATCTAATCCTTCAAATATAGAAGTATTTATATAAAACTCCTTAACTTTATTAATCATTTGATTTCTAATATATTCATAATTTGAATCACACGTAAGTTTATCCATGAATTCACCTTTTTGCATATGAAATAAATAAAATCTTCTAATAATTTCTTTATAGTCATGGAATATATCTAATCCATCAATAAATTTAATGTATTCTTCACAATATTTTATTTCTAAACTTTTAACTAAATCTTCAATAGTAGAATAATGTAAATAGAAAGTTTTTCTATTTATTTTTGCTCTTTCAGTCAGTTCTTTAACCGTAATATTTTCAAAGTTCATTTCTACAACCATTTGTTTAAAAGTTTCAATTATCTTTTCTTCATTTTTAATAAATCTAGCATCATCCCTCATAAATTCCTCCTAATACACAAATTTATTTTATGTGAGTATTAACTCAAATTTACTATTATTTTTGCCTCAAACTTATTATATAATCAAATTATAAGTTAAGCAACACGAGTGTAATAAATATGAAAGGAAGAATATGAAAAAGATAATAATAGTGATTCTTGTCATATTAGTAATTGGTATTGGAGAAATATACATGTTAAATCATAATAAAGATAATGGCATTAACATTTTATCTAACGAAGAAGAAATAATATTAAATAGATATAAAGAAATGCAACAAGCAATGGTTGATAAAGATATTGACAAGTTAAATAATGTTGTAAAAGATGGAACTACATTTACTCATATGTCTGGAAGAACTCAAACAAAAGAAGAATACTTTGAAGATATAAGAAATGGCTCATTAGATTATCAATCTTATACAATTGAAAATCCAAGTGTATCAATAGATGGAAATAAAGCAATCTTAAAAGCAAAAGTAACACTTACAGCAAATGCCTATGGTGCTAAAGGATCATATCCATTTAATGTATCTGCTTATTTTGAAAAAGTAGATAATGAATGGCTATATACAAATAAAGGAGGAAAATAATGAAAGATGTTTGGCAAAGACTTCATAATAGTGAAGAAATAAATATGAAAGAAGACAAGGAATTTAGAAAAGTTACAATACCTGAAATGAATAGATCATTAGGATTATGTTCTAAAATTAATAATCTTAGTCCTTATGATGAAGAAACAAGAAAATTAGTAGAAGAATTATTAGAAAGTAAGATACCTAAGTCTTCTAATATACTTGCTCCTATGGAAATTGATTATGGTCATCAATTAAAAATAGGTGAAAATGTATTTATCAACCATAGTTTATGCGTAAGTGCAGCAGCTGGAATAGAAATAGAAGATGGAGTACAAATTGCTCCTCAAGTTACAATTTTAACAGTAAATCATGATTTAAAAGAAAAGACCATTGTTAAATGTTTACCAGTTTATATAAAGAAAAATGCTTGGGTTGGAGCAAGAACGATTATTTTACCAGGAATAACTATAGGAGAAAACTCAGTTGTTGGAGCAGGATCAGTAGTTACAAAAGATGTTCCAGCAAATACAGTAGTGGTTGGAAATCCAGCAAAAGTTATTAGAAAAATTGAAATGGAGAATTAATCATGAAAAAGGAATTTTTATTAAGTATATTAGTTATATTGGGAATATTTATTCTAACAGGTTGTGGAAGTAATAAAGCTAATCCTGAAACTGAGAAAACAGCAAATGATATTTTAAACAATCAAACTGAAACCAAATCTGATTCAAAAGTATTAATAGTTTATTTTTCAAGAACTGGAGAAAATTATAATGTAGGAAATGTAGAAGTTGGAAATACTGCTATTATGGCATCTTACATGAAAGAATATTTAAATGCTGACTCTTTTGAAATAGTTCCAGTTAAAAAATATCCTGATAGTTATGATGAGTGCCTTAAGGTTGCAACTAAAGAAAAAGAAGAAGATGCAAGACCAGCAATAGAAAGTAAATTAGATGATATTTCTAAATATGATACAATATTCATTGGTTATCCAATATGGTGGGGAGAAATACCTCAAATAGTTTATACATTTATGGAGGAATATGATTTAAGTGGTAAAAACATAATTCCATTTAATACCCATGAAGGATCAGGAGATGCCGGAACATATAATACTATTAAAAATAAGCTATCAAAATCAAATGTAAACACTAATGGTTTAGCATTACAGGGTAAAGTTGCCAGAACTGATGAAGGTAAAGAAGAAACAATCAATTGGTTAAAAGAATTAGGATATTAATATGAAAAAGAAGTTAATAGTAGATATCATAATGTTCATCTTAATGCTTTTAGAATTTTCAAGATTGTATACTGGAGCACTTTTACATGAACTTATAGGGATAGCATTACTAATCTTAGTAATAGTTCATTTAATTTTAAATAAGAATTATTTATTAAATATTTTAAAAGTAAAATATAATGTTAGATCAATAATAATGTTAATTACAAATATATTATTAATTATTAGTTTTCTATTAACTATAGTATTGGGAATATTATCATCTGGGGAAACCATAACTTTCTTAAATATACATAATCTAACTATTGTTAAACTACATAAAATATTGGGAAATGTTTCATTAATAGTTATTGGGATCCATTTAGGAATTAATTTTAATGCTATGTTTGGAAAAATAACTAAATTAATTAAAAACAATATAGTTAATTATATTTTAGGAATAATTATTATCATGTTAGGTATTTATTCATCTATTAAAGTAGATTTTATAAAACATGCTATAGGTGAATATGGTTTTGGTATTAAAGAAGGAAATATAATAATTAATATACTTGAATATTTAAGTATCATATTGATGTTTACAATAATAATTAATTTTATATATAAAAGAATAGGAGAGAAGAAAAATGAAAGATAAGAAAAGTTTAATAATCTACTTTAGTAGAGCAGATGAGAATTATTTTGGTGGAGAAATGAGATATGTAGATAAGGGAAATACAGAAGTTATTGCAGAATACATTAAAGATATTATAGGTGCTGATATGTTTAAAGTAGAACCTTTAAATCCATATCCAGCAGATTATATGGAATGTATAGAAGAAGCAAAAGTAAGAACTAAAGAACACAATGCACCTATTAAAGAGAATGTTCCTGACATATCTAGTTATGAAGTCATTTATGTAGGGTCACCAATATATTGGGGAGGAATGCCAGAAGAACTATTTACAGCATTAAAAGGATTAGATTATAGAGGAAAGATAATAAGACCATTTACAACTCATGAAGGATCAGGATTATCTGGAGTACCTAGACAGTTAAAAGAAATATGTGTAGGTGCTGAAGTGCTTGATGGACTAGCAATCACTGGTTCAGGTGTTAAGAACTCAAAACAAAAAGTAGAAGAATGGATTTAAGGAGGAATATATAATGAAAAAGATTAAATTGAATGATGGAAGAGTTATGCCTAGCATTGGAATAGGAACATTTTTACTAAGCCCAGATGAAGCAGAAGCAAGTGTTAAAGAAGCATTAAAAGTAGGATATAGATTAATTGATACAGCAAATGCTTATCAAAACGAAAAAGCAGTAGGAAGAGCGATTAAAGCATCAGGAATACCTAGAGAAGAAATATTTGTAGAAACAAAATTATGGCCATCAGTATATACTGATCCAGAGGCAATAGATAAAACACTAAAAAGATTAGATTTAGATTATATTGATTTATTACTTCTTCATCAACCAGCAGGAGATTATATAACTGGTTATAAAATGATGGAAAAAGCAGTAAAAGAAGGTAAAGTTAAATCGATTGGTATTTCTAATTTCTATGGAGAAAGATTAGGTAATCTATTAAATAATATAGAAATTAAACCAGCAGTTACTCAAGTAGAAACTCATCCATACTATCCACAAAGCAAAATGAAAGAAAAATTAAATGAATATGGGACTAAAATACAAGCTTGGTATCCGCTAGGAGGTAGAGGCAATGATTCAGTATTAACTGAAACTATTATTAAAGACTTAGCAGAAAAGTACGATAAGAGTCCAGCTCAAATAATACTTAGATGGCATAATCAAAAAGGTGTAATAGTTATACCGGGGTCTAAGAATCCAGAACATATTAAAGATAATTTAAATATATTTGATTTTGAATTATCAGAAGATGATATGAAGAAAATTGATAGTCTTGATAAAAATACACCATTCTATAATCAAACAGATGAAAGTTTGGATGGTTTTGCTAAATGGAATCCAGACTTTGATTCACAAAAATAAAATAATTGGAAGATTAAGATATTTGGAGAATTAAAATTCTCCTTTTTATGGTATAATTTTCTATGAAAGTTAGGTATTATTATGAAAGTTGTTGCAAAAAATGGTATCGCTAGAAAAAACGGTAATACTGACGTAATGATTAATGAAGTGTTTAGTTTTAAAAGAAAATAATATGAAGTAATAGATGATATGAATTATTTTATGGGTGATAAATAATGAAAAAAGTAATATTAAAAGTAGAAGGAATGAGTTGCAGCGCTTGCCAAAATAGAGTAGAAAAATATCTAAACAAACAAGATGGAGTAAGTGCATCAGTTAATCTAGTAATGGCACAAGCATTAATAGAATATGACGATGAAAAAGTATCTTTATCTGATTTAGATAGATTTATTGAAGAATCAGGATATAAAAGTGCCGGTATATATCATGAAGAACTAGAAGAAAAAAAAGATAATACAAAATATTATTTAATAGGGTTTGCTTTTTTAATTATTGTCATAATGTATATTTCTATGTCACATATGATAGGATTTCCAGTAATACCGTTCTTACATATGATGAATTATCCGATAAATTATGGTATAACATTATTAATTTTAACAATACCATTCATTATATTTGGATTTGATATTGTAAAATGTGGAATAGTTAAACTAATTCATAAAAGTCCTAATATGGATACCTTAGTAACGATTGGAGTATTAGCAAGCTATACTTATAGTATTATTAATTTGATTTTTTTAATTAAAGGAAACTATAAATTAGTAAACAATTTATATTTTGAAAGTTCTGCTATGATAATTTATTTTATAAAACTTGGTAGATTTATAGATAAGCATTCAAAAGAAAAAACAAAGGAAGCGATTAAAGAATTAGTTTTAATAACTCCACAAAGTGCAATTATTAAAACGAATAAAGGTGAAAAAGAAGTAACAATTGACGAAGTAAAAAAAGGAGATATTTTAATTTGCAAGCCTGGAATGAAAGTTGCTGCAGATGGAATTATTACAAGTGGTGAAACACATTTAGATGAAGCTTTTATAACAGGAGAATCCCTTCCTATTAAGAAAGGTAAAAACGATAAAGTAATTGCCGGATCAATAAATATAGATGGTTTACTAGAATATAAAGCAGAAAAAATTGGACCAGAATCAACAATATCTGAAATAGTGCGATTAGTTGTTGAAGCAATCAGTACAAAAGCCCCTATTGGTAGATTAGCAGATAAAGTATCAGGATATTTTGTTCCAGGAATAATGATTATTGCCACTATAACATTTATAAGTTATTTATTATTAGGTTATTCATTTAATGAAGCAATTATTTCATTTGTTACTGTTTTAGTAGTAGCTTGCCCTTGTGCTTTAGGTTTAGCAACACCACTAGCAATAGTTGCAAGTGAAGGTACGTGTGCAAAAAAAGGTATTTTAATAAAAACAAGTGAGACATTAGAAAATGTAAATAAGATAGATACGATAATATTTGATAAAACAGGTACGCTTACATACGGCAATTTAAAAATATCTAAGATAAATAATTATTCTAAATATAAAAATAATGAATTATTAACTATTATTGCAAGCTTAGAAAATAATAGTACTCATCCAATTGCTAACACTTTTAAAGATTATTATAATTCTAAAATTAAAATAAGTAATTTTAAAAATATTACAGGTATAGGATTATTTGGAAATATCAATAAAAAAGAATTTTATGTTGGTAATAATAAATTATTTAAAAAATTAAATATTAAAAATGAATATTTAAAAGATGAAAAAGATTTAATAGAAAAAGGCAATAGTATTATCTATGTATTTGAAAATAATAAAGTAATAGCATTAATTGGAATAAAAGATATTATTAGAGAAAACGCTAAATCTACTATTAAAGAATTAATTAAACGAAACAAAGAAATAATAATGTTATCTGGTGATAACGAACAAACAGCAAATATCATCGCTAAAGAACTTGGAATAGACAAAGTTATAGCTAATGTACTTCCAAGTGAAAAAGAGAAAGTTATTAAAGAATTGATAAATAATAATCATAAAGTAATGATGGTTGGAGATGGAATAAATGATGCCCCATCTCTTGCAAGTGCTACTATTGGTGTTTCAATAAAAAGCGGAACAGATATTGCAGGAGATTCAGCAGATGTTATATTAATGCAAGATGATTTGTCTAAAATTGTTTCATTGTTTAATATTAGTAAGAAAACAATAAACGTTATAAAGCAAAATTTATTTTGGGCATTTATATATAATATTTTAATGATTCCTTTAGCTATAGGATTATTAAAAAGCTTAGGACTAAGTATTACTCCTATGATAGCAAGTATATCAATGACAATTAGTAGCCTATGTGTAGTTTTTAATTCTTTAAGATTAAAAAAGATTAATAACGAAAAAAATTAGTTTAATGTTATTAATACTATTAGGTTCTTCATGCTAGCAGGATGTACAAAATATTTGCAATTGATAATTTAACTCCAGATAATTGTAGAAATCTAATTTCTTACTTATTAATTTTGATAACCCTAGAATCATTTCCTGTTAATTTAATTGTTATAGATATATGATTTTAGTATGAAAGGAGAAAAATTATGAATCAAGAAAAAATTGGAAAGTTTATAGCAAAATGCCGTAAAGATAAAAAAATGACACAATCAGAGTTGGCAGAAAAACTAGGTGTCACGGATAAGTCAATCGGTAATTGGGAAAACGGAAGAAACATGCCAGATTTGTCACTATTTAAACCACTATGTAATCTGCTAGAAATAACTATAAATGATTTATTAAGTGGTGAAAAAATAAGTAAAGAAAAATATCAAGAGAGATTTGAAGAAAATATTGTTAATACAATTAATTATTCAACTAAAAGAATAAACAAATATAGTAATGTAATAGGATTATTATTAGTTATATTTGGATTATTTATATCAATGTCAGCTATTATGATATTTCCAAGTGAAAGTAGCTGGGGATCAATTTATTCTGTATTTGGTGTAATTATATTTCTAATTGGTATGTCAAAATTAACAAGAGAAATAAAATATTATGTAAGATTTCCTCTATTAATAATAATCTTTTTAACAACATTAGGTGTTTTATTTTTTACAGATTATTATAATGTAAAAAGAAATAATGTTGCTCCTATGTTTAGAAAAACTTCATTGTATCTTGGTAGCGATGAAGAACTTCTATATTATGACACACCATTCTATGATGTTATTAAATGTAATGACAAGTTCGAAATTATAAAGAATAAAAAATATACACATGAAGAATTATTTGAATATTGTTCAAATAATAAATAAAGATATTTGAAGATAAATATATTGAACGGATGATAATTCGTTCTTTTATGCAATAATTAATTATAAGAGTTGATAGAATGTCTACTACAAAAGATTATAGAGATTTTATTTTAGAACAATTAAATTTATTAGATAATATAACTTGTAAGTCTATGATGGGAGAATACTTACTTTATTATTTGGTGGTATTTATGACGACAGACTACTTGTTAAAATAGTTAATAGTAATAAAAAATATAATATGAAAGAATCTATTCCTTATAAAAATGCTAAACAAATGTATCTTGTAGATGATATAGACAATAAAGAAGTATTAGATACTTGCAAAGACTAAAAAAAATAGAATTAAATTAGAAATAGAAAAGTAATCATCCGATTTTTCATTATCTGATGAGAAGAATAAAATACATAACATATCTGATTATAAAGGAAAAAAAGTAAATATACATAATTATTGTAGCCTTTTCATCAGTAATTTGGTATTATAATAAACAAAAAACACATTAAAAAACCAATTTATTTGAGGAGGATATATGTCAAGAAGCCAGGCTACAAATAGTGAAGAAATAACCGAGTTTTCAGAAAAAAGAGTATTGATTAACACTGTTTTGGATGCATTCTGCTTCATTTGTGGTTTTTACGTAGATGACATTTTATCTATGAAAGAGCAGGTTGCTAAAGTCATTGTCGACCAAAACATCTCTATTTCTAACAAAAGTGCCAAAGATAGAAGTGAATCTCTATTAGCATTATTAAAAATATTATTTAAAGAAATTATTAAAAATAATCCAAATCTCGAAAGAGTTATAACCTTTTTTTTAGATAATAGACTTTGGGAAATTGTTATTTTATCACAGATATGTAGTGAAAATATTGATGCAAGGAAAGACTTAGCTAATAAATGTAGTCTTATTGTTTCTAATAGTAACATAACAAAGAATAATAATAATGACATTCATTTTCTATACACAATACAATATTTGAAATATTTGAGCTTATCTCTATTAAACGATATTGATCCTAATAATATAAACTTTTTGATGAGTCAAGATAAAAAGCTAGCACTTTTATATAGGGAAACCTATCAGCACTACCAAAAAACAAATAGTCTTGTTTTATTGAAACTTTCTGGCATGATTATTGGAAAAAAAGGAAATATTGAGTATTCTGAAAAAATTTACAAGCAATATATTACATTACTATTTAATGATTATAATAAGAAACAGGAGATAGGAAGAGCTATCTATGATTTAGGAAAGATTACTGAATACTATTCTTGCAGAGGACCTTATACTAAAAAAACGATTCATGCGGCATTTAATTATTATAGAATGGCCTATGAATATAATTCAAATAATTATATGGCAGGTTATAAAAAAGCTTTCCTTCTAAAGAAGGAGAGAATATCCTCGGAAAATATTATAGAAGTAATGAGACTGCGAGATTCATTAAATAAAATAATTGAAGAGAAAAATGATACTCTTAGCACCCACATATATCAATACAATACAATAAATTATCTAATTATTTATAACCTTATTACATGGAAGAATTCCAAAAATAATCAAAAATATCTAGATGAATTAGAAAGCGACTATTTAAAAATAGAATCTTTATGGAAATATCTATACCCATATGATGAGGATATTATATGGAAAAATGAATTAAAAAAACACTTGAGGATAAGAATACGCGAGAAAGCTGATATGTTATTAACTAAAAGAATCGAGACGGACAAAAAACTTCAAAAAAAGTTATCAAATGTCAATAAAACTTAGTAAAAAAGAGGAAAAATAAGTAAATTTTAAAAAACATATGCAGAAAAAAAGTAGTTCTTTTCACATTGCCCTTTAGTATAAAAAGGTTAGTAAAAACAGTCATTTTCATGATACAATTTTTTATGAAGGGTGATAAAATGTTAGAAGAGTGTATTGATAAGTTAAGTCCAATTGTTAAAGAATTGTGTAAGAAATATAAAACCGGAGGGCACGACATAGATCACTTTAATCGTACAATGAAAATAGCTCTTTATCTTCAATCAAAAGAAGGTGGGGACGTATTAATAATTGGTATTTCAAGTTTTTTGCATGATATTCATAGATTAATGCAAACCGAACAAAGTAAGTATATTACCCCTAAAGATTCATTAGATGAAGTTATCAAAATTATTGAAAAATCAAAAATAGAATTAACAAGTGACCAAATTAACAAAATTTTATTTTGTATAGAACACCATGAAGACTATAATTGGAACGGATTTAACGTTGATGATATAAATACTTTAATTTTACAAGATGCAGATAATCTAGATGCAATTGGTGCAATTGGTATTGGCAGATCTTTTGGATATGCAGCCCTTAATAATCAAGTTTTTTATGACGACAAAATTCCATTAGAAAAATTTGATGGATATGAAGAAAAAATAAAAGATGTTAGTAATATTCATTTTTTAAACAATAAATTAGTTAAACTTGGAGATAATATGAATACAAAAACTGCTAAACTAATTGCAAAAGATAGAGTAGAATTTATTAAAAAATTTATAGATGAATATATTAAAGAATGGAATGCTAATTATTAAATATTATTATCTAGTGTTAATTATTTTTAACAACAAATGATAAAAGACAATAAAAGTATAAAAGCTTAAGAATAGTAAACGGTTTAAAACCCGTTTTATTTAGTTGTTATATTTGTAAAATATTGTATAAAACAAATAAGTAAAATAATAGATAATAAAAAAATATTTAGGTGAGTGATTATATGGTTAAAATAAATGAATGTTTACTTAAGATGGAAAAGAATAATATATTTAAAAATGTTGCATTAAAAGTATCAGAATATAAAAAGAAAAATCCAGATAAAAAGATAATTTCTTTAGGGGTAGGAGATGTATCAAAACCTATCGTAAAACCAATAATTGATGCGATGCATGAAGCAGTAGATGACTTAGCAGATTCAAAAACGTTTAAAGGATATGGCTCTTATTATGGATATGATTTTTTAAAAGAAAAAATAATAGATAATGAATATAAAGACTTTGATATCTCTTTAGATGAAATATACATATCCAATGGCACTAAAACTGATTCAACTAGTATTTTGGAATTGTTTGATATTAACTCTAAAATATGTATAACTGATCCAATATATCCAATATATAGAGATGGTGCAGCTTCATTAAATAGAAAAGTATTTATATTGGATATAAAGAATGATTTACCGGTTATACCAAAAGAAAAATATGATATTATTTATTTATGTTCTCCAAGTAATCCAATGGGAATTGCTTACAAAAAAGATTATTTAAAAAAATGGATTATATATGCAATAAAAAATGAATCAGTCATCTTATATGATAATGTTTATAGTGCTTTTATAGAAAGTGAAGATGTCCCTAAAAGTATATATGAAATAGAAGGAGCAAAGAAAGTAGCAATAGAATTAAGAAGTTTTTCTAAAAATGCAAGTTTTACTGGAGTAAGATGCTCATATTATATTATTCCTAAAGAAATAAAAAATAATATAAATGAGTTTTGGAAACGAAGAACAATTAATAGATTTAATGGTGCAGATTATATTGCTCAAAAAGGTGCTTTAGCAAGCTTTTTACCTGAATCACAAAAGTTAATAAAAGATAATATTAAGTATTATAAAGATAATGCCAAACTATTAAGAAAAGCATTTAGTAATTGTGGTTTTCATTTTATAGGAGGAATAGATTCTCCATATTTATGGGTTAAAATAAAAGAAAATATAACTTCTTGGGAAGTATTTGATATTTTTTTAAAAACATTAAATATTGTCATAATACCAGGAATAATATTTGGTAAAAATGGTGACAATTATTTTAGAGTATCATCTTTAGGAAAGAAAAAAGACGTAGTAGAGGCTATTAAAAGAATAGAAAAGTATTACAATGAAAAAGAATAATAGATAATAGATAATAGTATAAATCAACCATTAGTATGTGTAACTATTAAATGACTTATTTTATCATTAAGTTATAAAAGAAAAAATAAGGAGACAATAAATAATGAAAATATTTTTTAAAAACAATTGGCAATTCTTATTATTTGTTCTAATCGGAGGATTATTAGGAGGGTACTTTGCGGCTTTATATATGTATGATTTATTACCTTATGAAATGTTAAGGCAAATACAAGAACAAAATATAACTAAAGAATATTTAGCAGTAATTTCTATGATACAATATGGTTTTTTTTATGGATTAATACTTAGCTGTATAGGTATCAGTATTTCAAAAAAAGTAAATCTATGGAAGAAGTTTGAATGGAATAAAAAAGCAATAGTAATAACATTAATTATTACTATTATAGGTTTTCTAATTATATTTCCAGGAGATAAACTAATATTTGGGTCATTTAGTACTTGGGTAAATAGTCAGTATACCATTCAACCTACCATATCAAAAATATTTGCAGGATTACTTGTCGGAGGAATAATTGAAGAAGTAATGCTGAGATTGTTTTTAATGTCATTAATAGTACTAGTTATTTCAAAATTGCTTTATAAGAAAAAAGAAATACCAATTATAGTATATATAATTGCTAATATCATAACTGCCTTTGTTTTTGCAATTGGTCATATACCATCAACGATTCAAATGACATCATTAACCCCTGTTATATTAGTACGATGTTTCTTATTTAATGGTGGACTAGGTTTATGTTATGGCTATCTATATAGAAAATACGGAATAGGATATGCAATGTTATCTCATGGATTATGTCACTTGATATCTGATATTCTTATGATTATATTTATTTAAAGTAGGAGTATTATAATATGAAATGTAATAAGTATGAAAGATTATTTATTAGAAAAGAAAATAATATTATTAGCAATATTATATTAATGTTATTACTTGGAATAATCTTAGGAATTTTTTCAAAATGGTTAGATAATTTATCTATTGATAATTCCATATGGTGGATGAATATTATCGAAAAATTTGATTTAAATAATTTTTTCTCTAGATGGGCTATTTGGCTATTTATAGGTATTACTATTTCAGTATTAAGTAAATCTCCTACAAGAGCAAGTATTAATTCTTTTTTCTTTTTTATAGGAATGTGTGTCAGTTACCATTTATATACAATTATATTTAGTGGATTTAATCCCAAAAAATATATGATGATATGGTATGGATTTACTATAATTTCTCCAATACTTGCCTTTATATGTTGGTATAGTAAAAGAAAAAACAAAATATCAATGATTATAAGTATTTTAATAATATTCATAATGTTTACAAGTTGTTTTAATATAGGAATATGGTATTTTGATTTTAAAGGTATTTTATATACAATAGTATTTATAAATACTTGTATAATTCTATATAAAAGTACATCCAGTATGATAGTAAGTCTAATTGTTGGTTTAATTTTATCATTTATCATAAGAATACCTTTTATAAGTGGATAATTGATTAATATATATTTTTAATAAAATTAAATAGACAAGGACATGGTATTATGAATGAACGATAAAAATATTTATATAATAACTTTAAAAGTATATGAATCATTTAAATATAATTAATAAATTACGAAGTAAATTTAATTACTTTAATGTTGAAGTAAGAAAATCAGCAATTAATATTTAAAATATAAATAATTTTAACAAATCAAAAAACACAAAAAATAATTAATTTAGAACAAAATTAAATTAGAAATACTCATACATTGAAACTACTATATAATATAATAAAAAGTAGACAAAAATGGTTATTCTATGTTATAAGTAAATAGGGAGTGGTTTGAATGGAAAATGATATAAAAGATTTTTTTATAAGATATAATATAAAGGATCTATACTTTGCTAAATGTAGACATTGTGTTATGGATATAATTAATGTAGAAGGTAGTAATGGTTTACCAATGTCTCCTCATCCAGATTATATTGATTATTATACTACATTATTATTGAGAGATAATAAATATATAAACATTTATAATAAATATTTAAAATATGATTATATTTCTAATGCTGAGAATAAAGAAGAAACATATGGAGTAGAACTTATAATGGAGATATATCCACTAACTGATTTCATTGATAACCAGTACAATAAAATATCATCCAGAGAATGTAAACTTATAAATGATACAATATGCAAAGCGAAAAAATTAAAAAAAGTATATGGCTATAAAAATGATAGTATTTAAGTATCTTTTCTACAAACGACTTAGGAGTTAATAAAAAAATGAATAAATTTGAAACAAATATAATAACTAAATCAGATTTTTTAAAATTAAATGAAAAAGATTTAATATTTATTACTAATCCAGGTAGAATGGGTGATGAGGATGGCTCTACCTTTATTATAAGAAAAGGAAATGAATTTACAATTTATAGAGTTGATGGATTTATGTATAGAAAAAAAGGAGAAACAGAAGATATTTCACTAAGTGACCTTCTAAATCAATTTCCAAAATGGTGTAAAGCATGGAAAGAAAGTAATAAGAATGAAGATACTGGAAAATATAAATACTTATATATGGGATTTGGTAATGGATTGAGTGTTGATAATTCTATTTATAATGTATTTGAACCATATTTAAATAAACTAGTAGAAAAATACTTAGAAAACAAAAGTGATGAAGAAAAATCATCTCTTAAATATGCCGCAATATATGATTCATGGGAAAACGCGTTCATAGATATGGTAAATGAAAAAGGGTATATCTTAAAGTAAAAAGAATACTCTTTTTATGTTATTCATAATTAAAGTGATTAAATATTAGGTAATCTAGTAAAAAAATATGTTAAAATATTAAATAGGAGGATGATATTATGAGAAAAAATATTAAAACAACAGAAGGAATATTCCCAATGCCAGTATTAATGGTCTCTACATATAATGAAGATGGAACAGTTAATGTTATGAATGCGGCTTGGGGAACGATGTATGATAGAAATCATGTTTTGCTAAATTTAACTGAAACACATAAAACAGTTAAAAATATTAAAGAAAGAAAGGCGTTTACAGTTAGTATTGCAGATAGTAAACATGTTAAAGAAGCAGACTATTTTGGAGTAGTTTCTGGAAACAATACTCCTAATAAGTTTGAAAATAGTGGACTAACTGCGAGAAAATCAGAACATGTTGATGCTCCAATTATTAACGAATTTCCAATATGTTTAGAGTGTGAATTTATAGAATATAATGATTATGGAGTCTTAGGTAAAGTCATTAATACTACAGCAGATGAAAATGTAATGACAGATGACAATGTAGATATAAGTAAAGTATCAGCAATCGCATTTGATCCATATACACACGGATATTACAAAGTTGAAGAAAGAGTAGGGAATGCCTTTAAAGATGGATTGGAACTAAAATAACGTATAATAAAAACGAAAGGAGGAATAATATGTATCATCCGATGGCAATCGTCCGAGATTTAAATAATAAAAAAAATTTTACACTTTATACAAAGAATGGTCTACCTACTATTGAAGATGCAAAAAAAGTAATAGAAGAGTGGAAAGAAAACAATGAAATAGACTTGTTATTTGAATATATAACAGATGATAATAATATTGTCTATTACAAAAACAATATTGATGTTTTAGAACATGTTGATTATAAAAAGAAAAGAAAAAATATATATTTAAACTTTGAAAATGAAGAATATAAAAGAATAGCATTAAATACTAAAAGAGTGAACTATGAAAATGAAATTACTTCAGCAGACGCTTTTATAATTTTATTAAAAGATGTAGAGTATGAAACAATTAACACTTTATGTATAGAAGTGGCAAAAAAACTAGAAAAAGAATATTACCTACCAAAAATAGAACCATATAAAGTATATAATATAATTAATAATCAGAAAGCCCATCCCGAATTTAAAAAAATAGTTTTAAAGCAAGCTTATGAAATAATCCATGAAGGAAAAAAACTAGGAACAAAAACTGATGGTAAAAGGAATGCTAGTAACTGGATAATTCATTGCTTGTTTGAAGGCGAACTAATGAGTACCCTAGCAGATACTACAGGATTAAATTCTGATACCGCCATGAAGCTTGGTATATTACATGATATTGGTAGAAAAAAAGATCATTCTTTTATGCATACAGTAAAAGGATTTGAATATTTAATAAATCAAAACTTAACAAATGAAGCTTTTTGTGCCTTAACTCATTCTTTTTTGCCATCTTTAAAAGATAATATTATTATTGGAAACAGATGTGCAACAGGTGACCCTCCTATAGATGGATTTTATGTTAATGAAAACGGTGAGGGAGTTTTTGAAAAAGACGCAATATTAGATGATGTAGCATATTTTTTAGAAAACTATGAATATAATTCGTATGATGTTCTTTTGAATTTAGCAGATTTATTGGCTACATCAGATGGAATAAAATCTCCATATGAAAGAGTACAAAACATTTATTCGAAAAGGACACCTGACCCAAGAAATAGTTCATTTTTCAAAGTTTGTGTTATTAATTCATTTAGTAATTTTATTAGTAATATAAAAGAGACTGAGTATCAACCAATTAATATCAAAAATATAAAAAGAGTAGAAGAAATAGATAAATTATTAAAAGAAGTATCAGATTCCTTCGTGGATATATACTTAAATAATACAAAAAGAAAAAGTAATATATCTTTATAAGAAATAAAAAACTAGATAAATAGAATGTAACTATAAGTAGACATTTCTAAAAATCTAGTTTATTTTTTTATTTTACTCATATTATTATTAGTTTTAGGTGTAATCAACTTATCCATATCATCACACAATAAATAATAATTATTTATTTTACTAATAAGTTCAAAAGGAATCGTATAATGTGTAATGATATTGTATAGATTTGAAGCATCTTTTTTAGACATATTTATAATAAAATCCTCTGAATAAATAATTTTATCAATAAGATCAGTAGCTGATGATGAAATTATATATTTTGAAACTGCTTCCAATACAACCTTCTTATGAGATGCATTCATGATACTAGAAAATATATCGCCATTGTTAATATACTCACCTTCTAATATATTAGGGCCTAAGTTAAACATCTCAGCACATTCTTTTAGTGACAAGTATTTTCCCCCATAATTAACCATAATTTTATTGATATCAACAAATATATTAAAAAAAATAAATTATAATTATGAAAAAATTAAG
>CAMOWA010000029.1 GCA_946628005.1 uncultured Caryophanales bacterium | reverse complement strand
AAATGGTTATTATATATCTTTTGCTGGAAAAATAACATATAAAACAGCAAAAAAATCAATTGAAGTATTAAAAATGGTACCTAACGATTTATTTTTGATTGAAACAGATAGTCCATATTTTTCACCAGAACCTTTTAGAAATGAAATAAATAGAACAGATAATATTAAATACATAATAAAAAAAATATCAGAAGTTAAAAATTTAAGTTATGAAGAAATAGATAAAATTAGCACAAATAATACAAAAAGATTATTCAAAAAAATAAAAAAAACAAATAGTTAAATAACTATTTGCCAAAAGTAAATACATAATTATTATTCATCTGGGTCACCAGTATCATCAGCATTGCTTTGAGTAGGGGATAAATTACTATTGTTATCATCTGATGAATTATCATCATTATTTTCACTATTATTAGTAGTATTATTAGTAGTATTGGTATTATTAGTATTATTGGTATCATTTTCATTTTTGTTAGCTTCATCATCTTCTTCATTTTTCTTTTGAGTAGTAGATTCTTTATCAGTCTTTTTTGATGTTGCTTTTTTATCATCTAGTTCATCTTTAGTAGTCTCTTTTTTATCACTAGAACCATTAGATAAAGTTAATACCAAACTTCCTCTTATCAAATCAATTCTTGTTTTAGCAGGATAATTTTGACTAACTACAGTACCAGATGTACCTTTGAAAGTTACTGAAATACCATATTTAGAAGCAGTTGCTCGAGCTTGAGATTCCGTATCTCCTGTAAAGTCAGGAAGTAGGGAATAACTTCCACCTGTACTATATGGACCCTTACCAATAACTTTCTTTTCATATAGTTTATTAATAGAAAAACTAAAGCTTGTTATATTCTTATGATCTACTAATTCTAAGTTTTCTTTCATAGCTTGAATGATATCTTTACGACTATTTTTATTAGGGATATAATCCCATAAAACCATCTTAGCACGTTCATCATATATCATTTGTCCTTCACCTTGCAAATACAATTGTTGAATATTAATTAGATCAGCTTCATCAGCACTTAAACTTCTTTTTATTAAATCTTTTCCAATATTATAGAAAGATAATATTTGTTTCGTAGTTAGATTTGTATCTAAACTATTAGAAATAGTATTTAAAATATCAATAAATTTAGTAACATCAGTAATTGTTTTCATTTTATTGATTAATGCTTTAATAATTTCTTGTTGATGTTGAGCTCTACCAAAATCTCCATTAGCAAGAGCTTTACGATTTCTTGCAAAAACTAGTGCTTCTTCACCATTTAGGGTTTGTAAACCAGGCTGAATACAAACTTCCCCTCCACGATTTGAATCATCTGTACATAAGGTTTGTTCAACGTTAACTTCAACTCCACCAACAGCATCAACTAGTTTAACTAATCCTTTGAAATTAATTTTTGCATAATAATCAATCGTTGTATCAAAATAATTTTCAATAGTTTTAATCATACAATCATTTCCGTATGCCGCTGCATGAGTAATCTTATTTTCTGGTTGCCCACTCCAACAAGCAATAGGAACATAACTATCTCTAGGAACTGATAACATTGTAGCATTTAAAGTTTTTGGATTAAATGTTATTAATATTAATGTATCTCCATTCGCAATAGCATTTTTTGTTAAAACCTCATCAGTTGAATCAATTCCCATTAATAAAATAGTAAAAGGCTTTGTAACATCTTTTCCAGCTGAAGCAGTCTCAATTGTAGAGGTTAGTGCTTTTTTCATCTTTTTATCTTTACTAATAATAACTTTTGTATCGGTTGCTATATTCTCATAACCAGTGATTCCAGAAAACATAGATACATAACTATCACTAACAAACATACCATCAATATCACCAGCATACATATCAACTAGCATAGATGTATAATCATCATATTCTTTTATTTGGTTATCATCCTCTAATTTATTCTCACGAATAATCTCTTGTGGAATGATATATCCTTCAGGAGACTTTTTATCACTTAACATTCCTATAGTCATGTTACTTATATTATGTATGTTTTGAGCAGAAGAACTATTCATAACAATTAAATCAGATGTATAAGTAATAGTATCCTTATTTAAATTATCTATTTTTCCATAAAAATAATGAATAATACCACCTACAGAAAAACAAATCAGTGCATATATAAATAAGAAGAATATATATAGACCTTTCTTGAATTTTTTCTTTTTCTTTGTAAACATCTTAACAAAGATTACAAAATCAATAAAAGCTAAAATACCCATTACAATATACCGCATCATGTTTTCTATAGTATCTAACAAATAAATTGAGTATATTGCAAAACAAGAACAACCTAATGCAATAATACTAAATATTATAATAACATAATTAATAAAACGCCCCTCTTTTTTCTTTTCTGCATGCTTTGCCATGTAAAACCTCCAAATAAACATTCTACAATAGAAATTATACATAATTTTATAATTTTAATCAAGGTATCTCATACAATTTATAGATTTTACATAATTGTTTATCAAAAAAAGAATATTCTTTGATAAATTAAAAATTAAGTTATTATTATTTTCTTTTTTCATTTGCATTTATTATACTTTCACATACTCCATAGAAACATTCTTCAAATGATAAAACAATTTAAATATATTTCCAGTTGACTAAAAATTTTTTGGTAAATAACAACTGCTCGTCTCAATTATTATTTTTGATGCATAAATCAAGTTTATTATATTTGTTACATTATCTGAACTATTAGAATAACCAAGATTTTTCAAAATGTAAGAGACTAAATAATTTGTATTATTACTAAAGCAGTCTAATAATATATCAAAAGCATATTAAGCAAAAATTTGATAAATCTATATGGTCTATCTCAGTATATCCTAACTCCTCAAGATTTTTCTTATAATTAGATGCATTAGTTTAGAATTATCAATAGAGATAGAATATAATAGAGGAAAAGAAGAGGCAACAAAGTAATTAATAAAGAAAAATTAGATATATCTTTTTTTGTAAATAGAATGTAAAGAACAATAAATCAATAAAAATTTATAATTATAATAATGATATAATACAAATGAAAGGAGAATAAAATGGAAGAAAAAAAAGAAAACAATAATATATGGTTCATAATAGGAGGAGTTGCAATATTTGTTTTAGTAATATTTGTAATAGGAGTATCTTTTGTATTTAAACGATTTAAAGAAACAGAGAAAAAATCAAAAGAAATATTTGGTGAAATACAAGAAAATTATAATAAAGCTAGAGAAAAAGTGAAAGATTCAGAAAGCCAATCAATAATAAATGACTTTAACCGTGAACTAGAAGAATATAATGGTACTAATGATAAGAATTCAGTAATCGAAATGATTGACAAACTTACACTTTCAAATAACAAGAATAAAGAACACCAAATAACAGTACTTTTTAATAATAAAGAATATAAAAGTGTAACGGAAATAGTTTCAATAAAAAAAGAATTAACTGAAACAAATTATGAAATAATCATTAATTATGATGAAAACGGATATATCAATAAAGTAACAATAACTCTTTAAGATATATTCTTTTTTTGTCAAAAAAATGTAAAGAACAATAAATAATAAAAAAAAGAAAAGCTTTACAAAACTATCACTGATATAATAAAGATATAAAACTAGCGAAAGGGGGAAATCCCATGAATAAAAAAGTTATAATATTCTCATTTTTTCTAGGATTTTTATTCTATAGTAAAAATGTACTAGCCTATGATATAAATAATTATAGAAATCGTTCTTTATGTGGGAATTATGAAGTAGCAAGTTTTAAAGATAATGGAGAAATAAAACAAGTAAGTTGTCATTCTAATTATGAAGATGCTAAAAATTCTATGAAAAATAATGGTGGAAAAGATTTAGCTATTTTAACAAGAATATCTAATACAACTAAAATAATAGATGCGAACGTTGCCCTATTAGATTTAAGTGTTAATCCAGAGACATTAACTTATTTTTATACTAATAGTGAATGCAAAGGTTCTGCCTATACTTATATGGATACAGGATCCCTATATGGAGGAGTTGATGGAGTTCACCTAGAAACCTCTTACTCTAATTATATCAATTCATGGGTAGCAAAAGTAACTATTGGAAATTTTACTGGTTGGATTAAACAATCTACATATGAAATAGTTCCTATAACATGGGTAAAATCTTCAAGTAGTTATACAGTTACTAATAGTGATATTAGACATAATTATGTTGCTAAAATACAAAATAATTATTATGGATCAGCTGGAAGAACAATAGGTCCTAAACCAGAAATGTTAAATTCTGGGACTTATTATAGTTATGATGGACATTATTTTTATAATAGCTTAGAAACTTTAATAAAAGATTCCAAAAACAATAGTCATTCAAATTCTGTAAATAAAAATAATCCCTATTATAACTACTATATGTATTTATCCAATCATACAAAAACTTCATATTCAAGTATAAATATAGATGAATATATTAGAAATAATTTAGGATATAAAGAAAATGTATATGGAAATGCTGCTAAAGAAAAAACATCAAGATTATATGGTTCAGGAACATTTTTCTATTATGCTCAAGAAAAATACGGTGTAAATGCTATACTATCCTTAAGTTTAAGTAGAAACGAAACTGGTAATGGAACAAGTAATTTATCAATCAATAAAAATAATGGATTTGGATTAAATGCAGTAGATTCTAATCCAACTCAAGCGGCTAATTGGTATCCAACATTCTCAAGTAGTATTTTAGGATATGCTTCAAAATGGATTACATATGGTTATGCTCATCCAAGAGATTGGAGATACTTTGGACCACAATTTGGTGATAAATGGATAGGTATGAATGTAAAATATGCATCAGATACATATTGGTCAGAAAAAATGGCTGCTAATTACTATTCTTTCGATAAAGCTTTTGGAATGCAAGATTATAACTATTATCAATTAGGAGTAGTAAACGGACCAACAGATGCTTATCAAAATCCAACAACTTCATCAAAAAAAATCTACACATATCCAGAAAAAGAAGATGCTGTTGTAATAATAGATGAAGTAGAAAAAGATAATGAAAAATGGTATAAAGTTATAAGTGATTTAAATATTGATAATAATTATAATGAAAAAACATCAGGAGATTATAATTGGAATCAAGCTGTTTATGTAAAAGCAAGTGGAATAACAAAAATCAATAAAGCAAAAAATGGATTAGTATCTCCACTTGAAGTATTTGAGTATAAAAATAAAAACTATGAATATGACTTATATATAGAAAATGCCGAATTAAAACCAAGAGTTGCTATCAGTACAAAAAATACAACTTATTATTATGATAGTTCTCTATCATCATCAACTGGTAAAACTCTTTTAAAAGATAGATATGTAATGGTTTATACAGTAGCATACAGTAATAATATACCAGTAGCATATTTAGTAACAAGTGATTATTTCCACGATCAAAAAGAATGGATTAGTGCAGATTCTATTCAATTTAAAGATACATCATATGGAAAAGTAAGTGTAACAGTATCAGGAAATCAATATACTTGGGTAAACTATAATACTGAAGATGCAAAGTATTCCTTAATAAGTGGATTATATACAAATTCATATATACCTGTTTTAGAGAAAACTAAAGTAGGAAATAACACCTGGTTAAAAGTACCAGTCAGCTTAACAGATAGCAATAATATTTATGGATATACCCTAGAGTCAGCTCCAGGAGTAAAAATAACTTTATCCACACCAATTGTGGAAAACACAAAGCCAATTATAAAAGCTGTGGATAAAACAATTTATGTAAACGAAGAGTTCAATCCAACAAAAGATGTAGAAGCAATAGACCAAGAAGATGGAAATCTAACAAACAAAATAGAAATAATAGAAAACAATGTAGATAATAAAACTCCAGGAGAATACAAGGTAACTTATAAAGTAAAAGATTCTAATAATCAAGAAACAATACTAACAATAAAGGTAACTGTAAAAGAAAATAAAGCTCCAGTAATTAATGCAAAAGATAAAACAATAACGGAACAAGATGAATTTGATGCTAAAAAAGATGTAACAGCAACTGATGAAGAAGATGGAGATTTAACAAATAAGATTAAAGTAAAAGAAAACACAGTAAATATCAAAACTCCAGGAGAGTATAAAGTAATATATGAAGTAACAGATTCTAAAGGAAAAACAACAACAAAAGAAATAAAAGTAACCGTAAAAGAAAATAAAGCTCCAGTAATTAATGCAAAAGATAAAACAATAACGGAACAAGATGAATTTGATGCTAAAAAAGATGTAACAGCAACTGATGAAGAAGATGGAAACTTAACGAGTAAGATAAAAGTAAAAGAGAATACTGTAAATAATAAAAAAGTAGGAGAATACAAAGTAATATATGAAGTAACAGACTCTAAAGGAAAAACTACTACAAAGGAAATAAAAGTAACAGTTGCAAAAAAGGAAGAGAAAAAAGAAGAAGTTAAAGAAGAAGTTAAAGAAGAAGAAATAATTGATACAGATGATATTGATATAGATAGCTTAATGGAAAACTTAGAAGATGGAGAATTCTATTTAAATAATCTTACTTGGAATAAAACAACTAAAAAGTTTACTATTAGTGGTTATTGTATAATTCTAAATCAAGATAATAGTGAAGATAAAGAATATGCTGTAGTATTTATCAATAAAGATACAGAAGAAGGCTATGTTTCATTAATAGATAGTTGGACAAAGAATACTCCATATGATTTAGGAACAGATAATGGAAAAGACTATTCTAATTCATGGTTTAAAGGAGAAATTGATTTTACAGATATACCTAATGGTGACTATGACTTATACCTTTTAGCAGCCAATAAAGATAACTTTACAATTCAAACAATAGATAACTTCTTTAATATTGATATTGATAGAAGAGGAGAAGATAGTAAACACGGATATAACTTTAAGACAGATCAAAAATCTAAATCAAAAGAAATAACTTTATCTATTCGTGATGAATTGTATACAACAAAAACATCTCCTACAACAAGAAATATGGTTAATGGATATGATGAAATAAGTTTTAAGAATAATAAATTATATATATATGGATATTCTTATGATTATGAAGGAACTTATAATAAACAAAATGATATTACTAGAAAAATTATATTAGAAAATACAAAAACATTTAAACAAGAAATAATCGATGTATCATCTACAAAAGGACCATTTACAATAAAAACTCAAGATAATAAAGATAAAACATATGCTTGGTTTGAAAAAGAAATAGATTTATCTAAATTAGAAAAAGGTACATATAGTATTTTAGTATATACAAAAACAACAGATGCAACGAATTACGATGAGTTACAAGATTTATTCCGTAGTGTAAATGATAAGATGAATACCAATAGTAAAGAATATATTCTTCAATATAATAAGGATAGACAAAATCGTATAGAAATAGTAGTAAAATAGGATGAATTCATCCTATTTTCTATTGAATAAAATAAAAAAAAAGATTTATAATATAAAAGAGGAGGACGAAAGATGAAAGAATTACAAGAAAAATATGCAGAGACCTTATTAAAATCCTGCTTAAAAATGGATAAAAATCAACCATTATTAATTAGTTATAATGTTGAAAGAAGTGACTTTGTAAGAATACTTACAAAAATTGCTTATGAAATAGGAATAAAAGATATTTATTATGATTGTCAAGATCCCTATTTAAAACATGAAGCTTTAAAATATTTAGAAGTAGAAGAATGTAAAAAAACAGGATTTTGGAACAAGGAAATATGGAATGAATATGCTAAAAAAGATGCGGCTTTTTTAATGCTTGCTAGTGAAACACCAGGTCTTATGAAGGATATTGATTCAAAAAAACAAGCTGAATTAACGAAATACTCATATGAGACAAGAAAAGAATTTGACGATTTAAGAGATAAATCTCATTTAGCTTGGTGCATTGCAGCTGTACCAACAGAGGCTTGGGCTAAAGAGTTATACAAAGATTCCAATACACCAGTGGAAGACTTATGGAATAAAATATTTGATTTATGTAGTATTAAAGAAGATAATCCAATGGAAATATGGAATAAAAAAATAAATAAATTAACTAAAAGAGCAGAAAAATTAAATAGCTATCAATTCAAAACATTAAAATATAAAAGTAGTAATGGAACAAACTTTCAGATAGGGTTACCCAAAAATCATTTATGGGCATCAGGAAGCAGTTTATTAGATACAGGAAAAGAAGTTTTAGTTAATTTTCCAACAGAAGAAGTATTTACATCTCCAGATAGATTAACTGCAGAAGGAATTGTTTATTCCTCTAAGCCATTATCATATCAAGATACAATTATAGATGAATTTAGTATTCGATTTGAAAAAGGAAAAGCAGTAGAATCTCATGCAAAAGAAGGCGAGGAAACTTTAAAAAACATGATAAAAATATGTGAGAATTCAGAGTATTTAGGAGAAGTTGCTCTTGTCCCTTATGATTCTCCAATATCAAATACTAATCAAATATTTTTAGAAACCCTATTTGATGAAAATGCATCCTGTCATATTGCTTTAGGAGACTCCTTCCCAGAGTGTATAGAAAATGGTTCAACTATGGACAAAAAACATCTCCTAGAAGAATACCATCTAAATGATTGTAAATCTCATGTAGACTTCATGGTAGGAACAAAAGATATGAATATTATAGGTATTACTAAAGATAATAAAGAGGTAGAAATACTAAAAAATGGTAACTTTACACAGGAGTTTGAATAAGATAATGTAAATATATGTAAAAACAATTTCATAAAATATAAAAAATTAGTAAAATAAAAGTAAGTACTGAAAAAACTAGACATATAGATAATAATGTAGTATAATATATGCCATTGAAACACAAAGGGGGATGCTTTTTAATGCAAAGCAATATAAATCATTATTCAGAAGAAGAAAATACAAAAGCTTTTTTTGAATACATTCATTATCTTGATGGACAATTACAAAATTTATCTAAGGAAGATTTACAACATTTGCAGGACATAATAAGAAAACAAAAAATTCAAGAATTAGAAAATAAGCCATCAAAAGAAGAAAAACAGTTAAGAGAAGATTATTTAAGAAAATTATATTCTGGAAAGATTCAAGGACCAATTCAGTGGAATCCATATGATTTTCCAATTGGAACTTATCCTGAAAAGCCAATTAGAGAATTGAATCCTAATAAATCTTTATTTGAAAATTATAGAGACTATGCCAAAAATCATTTGGATGAAATGGCCGTATACATATATAGAACAGAAAAAACATACACCCATAGAGAGATACTTGATTTAATAGAAGTTTATGCGTGTGGGTTAGAAAAGGAAGGTATTGAAAAAGGTGATGTTGTTGCTGTAATGTTAGATGGAAGTATCGAAGAAATAGTAATGCCTTTCGCAATTAATAAAATTGGTGGTATTTTTAAACTTGCGGATTATTCAAAAAAAGAAGAGGTTGTAAGACATAGTCTTTTAGATTCAAATGTAAAACTATCTTTAATAGAAAATCATATCTTACAATTTCCACCATTCAAAAATATGTTTGAAAAAATCATAGAAGAATCAGCAGGGCCTATGTATGTTGTAGGTTTAATTGGAAAACCAAAACATAAAGAGAAGAAAATATATGAATTAAAAGAATTGGGGAAAGAAAGAAAATCAAGAACTGTTCATTATGACATAAATGATATTGTTTGTATTAATAATAGTAGTGGGACAAGTAATGGAATACCAAAGCCAATTGCTCAAAGTAGTGGAACACTAACAGCTGCTCTTCAAAAATTACATTATACAGATTTTCCAATAGGCAGTGGAAATGTTACAATAAAATGTATCCCAGGATTTGTAGGATTAGGAACGATTACCTCAATGCTTTCTCCATTTTTAGCAGGGGGAACAGTTGCATTAATAGGATCAAATGGAGGAGTTACTCTAGATGAATTGAAATATAAAATGAAAAATTTTGTAGATAAGTTTGATATCTTTATTAAAGAAAACAATCTAGATAAAGATGCAAAAATAAATCTTTTTGTTGCTCCGGAATTTGCAAGAGATTTTGAACGTGATAAAAGAATTAAAAATCTTGAACATATAGGAACATTTATGGTTGCAGGATCATCAATGAAAGATGCTGGAGAAGTTAGTGAAAAACTAAGAAAAAGGGGATTAAGAGTAAATATTGTTGAATGGTATGGCCAAAACGAAAATTTAGGAGTAACAGGTAGCATGAATCATTCAATGGCATATTCTGAGATTGTAGCTGAAGGGCATCCACTAAAAGATGTTGAGCTTATTATAGTGGATAATAATACTCATGAAGTTTTACCAATCGGAGAAGTTGGCTTAATACTAGAAAGAGCACCAAGTGTCTTTAAATATTACCCTGGACTTCCAGAAAAAACAGAATCTGTAAGAATAGAATTAAATGGTGATGAAGAAAAATGGTATAAACCAGGAGACTATGGAAAAATTAATTTTGATGGAAGATTACAACTTATTGATAGAGAAGAGCAATATAGAATATGGGATGATTTTAAAACTCCAACAGTAAATATTGAAAATATAATACAAAAAATGCCGTTTGTCAGAGCATGCGGAATAATAAAGACAACAGGAAAGGGAACATCATTTGAAGACATAGCAGCTTTTATTGAAGTAGAAGAAGGAAATGATACAAATAGTATTATTGAAGGCATCTACAATAGCCCAAGTTTAGATGGACATCAACAAGTACAGGAAGTATTTATAGTAAAAATGCCATATAATGGTTCTGGGAAAATTGATAAAGCTAAACTAAAAGAGTATTATGATAATCAAAGTAAAGAAAAAGAACCCATAAAAGTAAAGAAGTAATTGAATAGTTTAAAAACTATTCTTTTTTTTTGATAATAAAATAATTGTATTAAAATTAAAACAATAGTATAATTGAAATGAAAATAGAAGCAGGTGATAAAATGTTAAAGTTAATTCAAATGACAATGTTATTAATGTCATTATTATATTTAAGTATTATTTCAATATTGTTTTTTATTAAAGAAAGAGTATCAAATGATGATACAGAAATCTATAAAAAAATGTTATTAACATGTTTTTTAGCAATATTTGCTGAATTATCTTTATACGTACTAACATATACTCCATTATTGGAAAAAGATATTGGAATAAGTATGTTTTTAAATGGTAGTAAAATATTTGTATGTATAGTTATTACATGGTTTGTATTTATGGCAAAATATACTCTTTTAGTATGTGATAAATTTAATAAAAATAAAATTGATACTATAGAAGAAAAGAAAAAAATTTTTATGACAATAAATATTGCAACCATAATTGGAATGTTAATAGTTCTTGCTTTGCCCGTAGAAATAGGTTGGATAGCCGGAACCGCCAGTTACACAACTGGCCCCGCTACAAAAGTAGCATTTGTATTTATTGTTATGGCTTGCTTATCTATGGCAGTTAATTTAGCTAAAGTGAGGAAAAAAATAGGAAGAAAAGAATTTGTACCAATTATAATATTATTAATTTTAATAGTTGCATCAACCGTAATACAAGCAACTAATCCACAATTATTACTATTTAACCCAGTAATGGTAATTGTTATGGATATTATGTATTTTACTATAGAAAATCCTGATGTTAAAATAGCAAATCAATTAGAACTTGCTAAAGATCAAGCAGAACGTGCTAATCACGCAAAAAGTGACTTCTTATCTAGTATGTCTCATGAAATAAGAACACCGCTAAATGCCATAGTAGGGTTATCAGAAGATACCTTAACTTATAGAGCTCAATTACCACCAGAGGTAATAGAAAACTCAAATGATATTGTAACAGCATCACAAACATTACTTGAAATAGTTGGTAATATATTAGATATTAATAAAATAGAAGCTAATAAAATGGAAATAATAGAGTCAACCTATAATTTCAAAAAAGAAATAACAAATATGTGTAAAATAACCCAAACAAGAATTGGAGAAAAAAATGTTAAATTTAATTTAACAATAGCGGAAGATATTCCCTACGAACTAATAGGGGATAAAGCAAAAGTAAAAGGAATTATTAATAATTTATTAACAAATTCCATAAAGTACACAGAAGAAGGAACAATAGATTTAAACATTAGATGCATAAATGATATAAGTAATAATACAACAACAATAATGGTTACTTGTCAAGATACAGGTCGAGGAATAAAAGCCGAAGATGTTAATAAACTATTTACTAAATTTGAACGTCTTGGAATTGAAAGAAATACCACAACAGAAGGAACTGGACTTGGACTTGCAATTACAAAAAGTTTAGTAGAAATGATGGGTGGAAATATCAATGTTTCTTCTCAATATGGAAAAGGGTCAATATTTGTTGTAAATATTCCTCAAAAAATTAGTAAACTTAATGCTCCAACCAATGATGATTTTGCAAATACAACTACAGAATTAAAAATACCAATTATCCCACCAGAAGCGAACATCGAAATTCCAACAGCAGTTAAAGAACAAAACTCTGAATATGGAAATAAAAAAATTCTAATTGTAGATGATAATAAATTAAATATTAAAGTAGCAAGAAGAGCTTTAAAAGACTTTAATTTTGATATAGACGAATGCTATGATGGAGAAGAAGCGCTAAGAAGAATTGAAAGAGGAGATGAATATGATTTAGTACTAATGGATATCATGATGCCAAATATGAATGGAGAAGAAGCCATAGCTAAATTAAAAGAAAATCCAAATTTCTCTATACCAACCATTGCCTTAACAGCAGATGCAGTAGCTGGAGCAAAAGAAAAATACCTTTCAGAAGGATTTGCAGATTATATTGCAAAACCCTTCTCTAGAGAACAAATTAAAGAAAAACTAGACAAAATTTTTGTTAATAGTATGAATCAAAATATAAATTCTACAACTCCATTAACATATGATCCAAATAATGACCGATTTAAAGATACTGAAGCATATGTAATTGGTGATAATTCAAATAATGTTGAAGAAGAGATAATATAAGACTAAATGAATTCCATTTAGTCTTTTTAGATAATAAAAATAAGACCATATAGGTCTTATTTAGCTAATACAATTTCAATAGAACTACAACTAGTTAAAGTCTCTCCATTATAAGCTGTTCCACCTCTAAATCCACTAATAAAGTCATTAGTTCGATATCCGTCTTTTTCTAAACATTTAACAGTAACATTAATTCCAGGACATTGATCTTGAATATCACTTTTAATTTTACCTTGTGCTTCTCCACATGTATTACTAGAGCTAGCAGCATTAGATATAATTCCAGGAGAAATTCTAGGACAAGTATTACATTTTTTCTCTTCTTGTTTTTTTTCTTCTTCTTTTTTCTCCTCAGTATTATTTTTAGAATCATTACTAGGAGAGAAATTACTCTTTTTATCTTCTTCTTTCTTATCTATCTTTTCTTCTTCTTTTTTTTCTTCTTCTTCACGTCCATTACTTAAAGTAATAGTAATAGTTGTACCATTAGATATTTCACTTCCAGAAGAAATAGATTGATTTAAAACAGTATCTTTATCTTTACTACTATTTTTATATACAAAACTATATTTTAAACCAGCTTTTTCTAGTTTTGAGATAGCTTCTTTTTTTGTTAAACCTTTTAGATTAGGAACTGTTCTCTTACTACCATCACTAATAATAATCTTAATAATATCATTATTCTTTATAATATCTCCTTTTTTATAAGAATAAGAAATAACCTCTCCAGATGGAACAGTATCACTAAATTCATGTTCTTCTTCATACTTAATATTATATTTATTAGCCCAAGTATAAAAATCATTAAGGGACTTAAAATTTTTCATTTTTAAACTTCCTCTAGATAAAACTACTTTAATAATTGTACCTTGTTCAATAATATCTCCATCTTTATAGTTTGCACTAATAATTCCATTTTCTTTTATAGAGTCATCATATCCATCTGTAAAATTTAATTTAAGTTTATTTTTAATAGCCCATTCTGTTAATTTAGCAACATCTAACTTTAATAAATCAGGTACTTTTATTTCAGGACCCTTACTAATAGTAACGATAACTCTTTCATCATCAATAGAAACAGTCTCTCCTGCTTTAATATTTTGTTTAATAGAAAATCCTTTCTTTACTTTACTAGAAAAGTCATCTATAAAATCATATCTTAATTGATGTTGTTTCATATAAAACTCTACTTCAAATTTACTCTTATTTGTAAAATCAATTAACTTTACTTCATCAAAACCTAATTCTTCACCATAAGAGAAAGTAAGCTTTAACTCTTCATCTCTTTTTAAACTACCACTAGTACTTTGCTCTATAACAGTATCTTTAGATTTATCACTTTCTACAAACTCAACATTTACATTAGATAAATAATTTTCTTTAACAAATAATAATACTCTTTCACTATCCCAAGATACCATATCAGGTATCATTATCTCTTTTGAAGGATTAGCTCCTTCACTAATTGAAATAGTAACCTCATCAATTTTATTTAGATTAGTCCCATATTTTACATTCTGACTAATAACTTTATATTCATCTATCATATCACTATATTCATATTCTTGATGAATACTAACATGATTTTTATTAGCCCATTTTATCACATCAGTAACCATTTTACCTTGAAAATCAGGCATAGTAGAAATTGGACTATTTACTATAGCAAAATGATTATTAATATTTAAAATATAATAACCAATTAATAAAAGTGAACCAAATCCAATCATAGTTTTTTTATTTCTATTATAAGTAAAGGAAACAACTACAAATATAATAGAAAATAAAGTAAGAATTAAACTATTTATTAATAAAGAAATACTACTATCTTTCATAATAACCATTCCAAAAGAAAAAATGGATAAGAAAAATAATATGATTAATAAAAAATGTACAAAGAAATGATATCTCTTTTTTACAACTTTCTTTTCTACTAAATCTTCTTCAATTAATTCATTTAATTCTTCTTTATCAATAACAGATAAAGAAGTACTAGTATCTTCATTATTTGTATTATTCTCTACAAAAGACTCATCCATTAATTCTTCTTTCTTAGTTTCTTCATCGTGAACATTAATATTATTATTTATAGTAGTTTTTTTCTTTTTCTTTTTTTGAGCCATAAAACACCTCCTAATTATATATATTTATTATATAATAAAGAAAGAAAAATAGAAACAAAACGACAAGTTCTAATGTAAAAAACTGTCTATTAGAAATAAAGATTCTATCTTTACGAAAGTATCAAAAAATGATAATCTAAGGAAAAAGGAGAATATATGAAAATAAGTGATTATAATGAACAACCAAATTGGAATGCTTCTTTAAAACTATATGAGAATAATTTAAAAAAAGAAGTAATAGAAGATATATTATTTAAAGACATTGAAGATGATAATACAATATGTAATTATGCAATAGTATTTGGAACCTCTAGAATTATTGAAATGAAAGCAAGAATAAAAACAGTATATGATTTATATAAGGAGAAAAGAATAAAAAAAATATATCTATCTGGTAGTAATAATGGAATATCAAGTATAAAAAATAATCAAACTCCAAATAAAATAGTAGAAGAAAATATTGATATTTCAAAGATATATGAAGATGATTTATCAGAGGCAGAAAGAATGAAAAAAGAATGCATAAAACTAGGAATAAAAGAAGAAGATATTATTATGGATAAAGAATCTAATAATTCATTAGAGTCTTTAAAAAACATAAGTAATAATATTGACTTAAAAGATGAAAAATCAATTATATTAGTAACATCTGCCTATCATATGAGAAGATGCATATTAGGAGCAATTAAGTATATATCTCCAAGTATTCATTATTGTCCAGTAATTGCTGAAACAGGGTATTTTGAAAAAGATAATTATCAAAATACTACTCTTGGAATTCAATTAGCTAATTTTGATGCTAATCATATCTTACGTCAAGCAAGAGAAGGAATAATAGCAGAATCAGATGAGGAAAATTATCAAAAGAAAAAATAGGAAGTTAGACAGAATAAACCTATCATGATATAATAAAAAAAATAAATAAGAAACGGATGATTAATATGAATTACTTAAAAAAAAATAGTAGTTTATTAATTAGTATTTTTCTACTAATAAGCCCAGTAATTGATTTATTAACACAAAGTAACATTATAAAAACAAATTACTATTCTATTGGATTAATATTTAGAGGATTATTTCTAATAAGTATTATATTTCTAACTATTTTTACATATAAAAAAAAGAAGTTATTCATTCCATATTCTATTCTATTTATTTATTTTATTATATATATATCTGGAAGTATATTATATAAAGATACTTATAGTGTAATAAAAGACATACAAGGATTAATAAGAGTATTTTATTTCCCAATAATATTTTTATCATTATATTCACTTAGAGAAGAAATAAGAATTAGTAAATATACATTATGGACTACATTATGTATATATACTTTATTTTTATACATTTTATTTATAACAAATAATCAATCTTTATTAAAAGACTATTTTGAATTAAAAGGAATTATATCTATATTAGTTCCATTTATATTTATAATGACAAGTAATACAAATAATATATTAAAAAAAATAATAATATTTTTTATCTTTATAAGTACTTCTTTTATATTAAAATCTAAAACAATATTATTATCATTCTATATAACTTTATTTTTTACAATTATTTTTTATATAAAAAATCAAATACAAGAAAGAAATATTAAACAAATAATAGTATTACTATTATTAAGTATTATTACTCTTAGTAGTATGAATATAATTATTCCAAAAATAATTTTAAAAAATAATAATAAAATAACAATATCAAAAATAATAAAAGACGAAGAGTTATTAAACAAATACATAATGAATCAACGACTAACTAGACTAAAAAAGAAAGCACTCATCTACAAAGAATCCAATATATTTCAAAAGTTCTTTGGTATAGGATACTATAAAAATAAAGAAGAAATAAATATTATTAAGATGGATTATTTTGATATTTATTATAGTCATGGACTAATTGGATTTTTAGTATTCTTTATTATTATTTTAATAATACTATACAAAGTATTAGAAAAAACAAGTAATGAAGACTACGAAAAATATATGTATCATATCAGTCTGTTATTAGTAATAGTTTTATCACTTTTTAGTGGATCAATAATAACATCTCCATCAAGTAGTCTAATTTGTATAATATTAATTTTATTTTTAACAAAACATAAAAAGAAAAGCTTATTATTTTGTTCATATAGTATGGGTTTAGGTGGAATAGAAAAAGCACTTTTAAATTTAGTTAATCGAATTAATTTAGAAAAGTATGATGTTACAATAATATTAGAAAAAAAAGAAGGAGTATTTCTAAAACAAATAAAATCTGGAATAAATATAAAAGAATTAAAAGTTAGTGAAAATAAAATACTTATTTTAAGAAAAATAATAAATTATCTTAGAAAATTAATATATAAAATATTTAACTATAATATATATGATTTTAGTTGCTGCTACGCAACATATAGTTATAGTGCCAATCTTTTAGCAAGAATCTCATCTAGTAATAATTCTATATATGTTCATAGTGATTATAGCAATCTATATAATAATGAAGAATATATGAATTTTTTTAAAACCAGACATATTAATGAATTTAAGCGTATTATTTTTGTATCAAATGAGTCAAAAAATAATTTTATAAATAATTTTTCTTACCTAAAAGATAAAACAATAGTAATAAATAATTTTATTAATATAGATGAAATAGAAAAGAAAAGCAGAGAAAAAATAAAAGAAAAGAAAAAGAAGAATGAAAAACTATTTGTATTTATTGGAAGACTAGATGATTCATCCAAAAAGGTAACTCGCGCAATTAATTTGATAAAAGAAATTGATAATACATCTCTATGGATTATAGGAGACGGACCAGATAAAAAAATGTATGAAAAGTATAGAGATGAATTAAATCTTAAAGATAGAGTAGTATTCTTTGGAAAAAAAGATAATCCATATCCATATATGATGCAAGCTGATTATATAATACTAACATCGGATTATGAAGGATTTCCTGTAGTATATTTAGAAGCTATTTTACTAGATAAAAATATTATCACAACAATTCCAACTAGTGACGATAAAATAGATATAAAGAATTATGCTTATATTGTTTCAAAAGATGAAAAAGAAATGGTAAAAGAAGTAAAAAAAATATTAAAAAAACCTTCATCTAAAAAAACAATTAATTTAAATGAATTATTTGATGAAAAAATGATTAAACTAGAAAGACTATTTAACGATAATTAGATGATTATAAAAAGAAAGAGAGGAAAAATAATATGAAAAGTATTTTAAAAAATAAAAATATATTTTCTATTATTTTTTTATTATGTTTAATAATAATATTATCTGTATTAAATATTAGTAATTATATTTTTCTATTAACATCCATTCTATTTCATGTAATTTTAATTCTAATTATAAAAGATATTATAAGAAGAAATAGTATTTCATTTTCAAAAAAAGAAAAAATCTTTTTAGTGATATTGACTACTAGTTTAATTATTCTCTATTCTATTTCTATATTTACAAGAAAGTTTATCTATTATTGGGATTTTTCTTGCTATTATAATTTACAATTAGATACAATAAAATCTTATCAATCAGGACTTATTACAGGAATAAAACAACTAGTAGGAAGTACCTGGGCTGGAGAATATGGTTCTCTTTTAAGTTATATTCCTCAAGTTATTTTTCAGTTTACCAATAAAAGTATATCATTTTATTTATTTAGTTCAGTAATAACCATCATTCCATATTTAATTATATCTATTGGAATATTTACAAAAAAAATATTAAATACAAAAAAAGAATATAAGTTTATTATATCAGTATTAATAATATCTCTAATACCACTTCTACATGGAACATTTATTATAGGACAACCTGATTTATTTGGACTAGTATTTATCTTTTTACTATTAACTATTACAAAAGATTATAATTTTATAAAACTAGATATAATAAAACTATTCGAAATACTACTATTTACCTTATTATTAACAATGTCTAGAAGATGGTATGTTTATTGGATTTTAACTTATTATATTTTATATATTATAATGATACTGATAACCAATAAAAAACAGTGGAAAATAATTATAAAAAATATTCTATTATATGGAATAATAGTACTAATATTTTACTTAGTGCCTTTAATCCCATTCTTTAAAAATACTTTATTAAATGATTATGCATCATCTTATCAATTCTACAAGAATGGAGGAATACTAGAAGAAGTAGTAAGACAAATAAAACACTTAGGTATAATACAATTAATAATGATATTTGGTGGAATAATAGTAGGATGTTTAAGAAAAGAACATAGAAAACTTACTATTATGAGTTTTATACAATTATTATTAATTATAATACTATTTAATAGAATTCAATCAATGGGACTACATCATAGTTTATTATTTATTCCAATTTATTCTATATTTATAATTATATTAATAGACTTTATACCAAAAAAATCATATCTAGGATTAATAAGTATAATACTATTAAACTTTATTATTAGTTTTACAAATTATACTTCTATTAATTTTACAGATGTAAAATTAAAAGTTGAAGATGATAAGAATTATAATCAATTAGTAAAAATAGAATCATTCTTAGAAAAAAACTTATCAAATAATAATAGAGCGTATATGATTACTCATAATGATACAATTAATCCTGATAAACTAAGAAATATAAAAACACCAAATTCTAAAGTAAAAAAATACTTACCATATGGATCTGCCATAATAGGAGTACATAAATTTCCACTTGAATTATTTACATCAAAATACATTATTACAACAACCCCTTATGAAAGTATATCAGTAGATCTAAAATATAATAATGTATTTAAAAACTTAGTAGAAGAAAATAAATTCAAAAGAATAAAAACATATCAATTAAAAGACAATATTAAATTAGAAATATATGAAAGAATAGAAAAGGTAGATGAAGAAGAAAAAGAAAAGTATAAAGAAGCTTTAAAAGAAGAGTCAAAAAACTATAAATATTTATATGAAGATATTATAAATAGTTATAAAAGTTAAAAGGAGTAGAATATGCCTAAATTTAGTATTATTGTACCAGTATATAATGTAGAAAAATATATAAAAAAATGTCTAGATAGTATAGAAAGTCAAACATATAAAGATTATGAAGTAATTGTTGTAAATGATGGTACAAAAGACAATAGTATGGATATTGTAAATAATTATAATGTAAAAATAATAAATCAAAAAAATAAAGGTCTAAGTGAAGCAAGAAATGAAGGAGTAAAAAAAGCTAAAGGAGATTATATTCTATTTTTAGATAGTGATGATTATATAGAAAAAGATTTATTAAAGGAATTAAATAAATCCCTAACAAATAACCCTGACTTAGTAAGATTTCAAATAAGAGAAGTATATGAAGATAATACAAAGAAAGATTATAATGAAGAACCATTTACTAATAAAGACGGAGTAGATGCTTTCAGTATGCTATGTAAATATCATTTCGTAGAAAATGCTTGGGCATATTTATATAAAAGAGATTATTATTTAAAAAATAAATTTTCCTTTAAAAAAGGAGCTATTCATGAAGACTTTGGATTAGTTCCATTAGTTATTATGAAAGCAAAAATAGTTAATTCAATATCATATATTGGGTATAATTATTTACAAAGAGAAAATAGTATTATGAGTGAAAAAAACTATGAAAAAACAAAAAAGAAAGTATCTGATATGTTTGAACATTATGATTATCTTATAAAAGAAATAAATAAAACAGAGTTAGATAGTAAAATATATAAAAGTTTTATTTCTAATAGTCTAATACTAAAAGTATGTGAATTAAAAAAAGAGGATTATAAAAAAAGTAAAAAGAAATTAAAAGAAAAAAAAGTATATGATAATTTATTAACAAATACCTTTATAAGAAAAATAAAAAAATATATTCTAAAAATAAGTCCTAAACTAGCAAAAAAGTTTTTATAAAATTAGGCAAGGAGAACATATGAAAAAAGCAAAAGAATTATGGAAAAAATTAAATAATAACTTTGCTGAAATACTAACAGTAAAGAAAATTACTATAATAGTATTACTAATTACAATTATATTACTTATACCATTACTAGGAGTATCCTTTTATATTCATCCATCAGCAGATGATTTTGATTATGGAGTATATACAATAGGAGCAATCAATAAAGGGATAGGTAATGTATTTGTAGGAGTAGGAAAAACAATACATAAATTTTACAATAATTGGCAAGGAACATATTCTGCTATTACTTTATTTTCATTAAATCCTAGTATATGGGGAGATAATTTCTATTTTTTAACAACTTTTATTTTAGTATTTTGTATATTGTTTTCTATCTATTATCTATTCAAACAATTAAAAAAAATCCTAAAGCTAGATAATACCAGTTTCCATCTAATTTATTTACTATTCATTATATTAATTTTAGAAACAATTCCTGACAAAACACAAGGTTTGTATTGGTGGAATGGTGCGTGCTATTACATGGTATTCTTTTCTTTTGAACTTACCCTAATAGCTATATTATTAAAAAGATATTTTTTAAGTATGCCCACTAAATTAAATTATATAATATCATGTTTACTTATTATTGCAATTGGTGGAGGAAACTTTATCACAGCCCTTCAACAGATAATTATTTTAATACTATTAAATATTTATTTAATAATTTTCAAAAAGGATAAGTCAGCTATTCTAATGTCTGCTTTATCAATAATAAGTTTTTTAATTAGTGCTCTAGCACCAGGTAATTCAAAAAGAGCAGCATTAGTTGTTGGAATGCCAGCCACTAAAGCAATTTTATATTCATTTAAGTATTCTATATTAAAGTCAAAAGAATGGATGACTCCCCTAAATATTGTAATAATAGGAATTATTATATTCTTATTATTAAAAACATATAAAGAAAGAAAAGATGATTTTAATCATCCATTAATTGTTACAATCTTAATATATTGTATACTTTCAGCCGAGTTTACTCCAACATTATATGCAACAAGTGACTTAGGGGCAGGAAGACTTTGGAATATTATGTATATCAGTTACTTGTTATTAGCTATAGGACTTTTATATTATCTAATCGGAAACATAAGAAAACAAATATTATCAGAAAAAATACTAACAAAAAATTATTCTCAAGGAATAAAAATTATCCTAAAAAGGAACAGTATCTTATTAACTATATTAATTGTAGGATTTTTATCTTATACAATCTATAAACATATATATGATTATACTTCAGTTAGTACATATATTATATTAAAAAGAGGAGAGGCCCAAATTTATGATAAAGAGTATAAAGAAAGAATAAAAATATTGAAAAACAAGAATATAAAAGAAGTAGAATTTAAACCATTTACTCACTATCCTTATCCAATAATTTTTGCAGAACTAGAAGAAGACGAAACAAATTGGAAAAATAGATCAATGGCTCAAGTATACAATAAAAAATATGTAAAGATAGTAAAGAAGGAAAGTTGATATTATGAATAAAGAAGCAATATTATATATCGTAGTACCTTGCTACAATGAGGAAGAAGTATTAAAAGAAACAACTAAAAGATTATCTGAAAAACTCAATAGCTTAATAAAAAAGAAAATGATTAGTAAAAAAAGTAAAGTAATGTATGTAAATGATGGAAGTAAGGATAAAACTTGGAACCTCATTAAAGATATTAGCGAAAAGGAAAAAAACTTTACAGGGATATCTTTATCAAGAAATCGTGGTCATCAAAACGCTTTACTAGGAGGACTAATGACTGCTAAAAAATATGCTGATGTAGTAATTAGCATGGATGCAGATTTACAGGATGACATTGACGCAATAGATGAAATGCTAGATAAATACTATGATGGATGTGATATTGTATATGGAGTAAGAAGTACAAGAAAAAAAGATACTTTTTTCAAAAGATTTACCGCAGAATCTTTCTATAAACTAATGAAAGCATTAGGAGTAGATTGTGTTTATAACCATGCTGATTATAGATTAACATCAAAAAGAGTATTAGATAATTTAGAAAATTTTAAAGAAGTAAACTTATTTTTAAGAGGAATTTTTCCATTAATAGGTTATAAAAGTGATATTGTCTATTATGAAAGAAACGAAAGATTTGCTGGGGAATCAAAGTATCCACTAAAGAAAATGTTACATTTTGCTTGGGATGGAATAACATCATTTAGTATAAAGCCACTAAGATTGGTAACTACAACTGGGTTTATAATTCTAATGATTAGTATTTGTATAATGGTTTATTCCCTTATTCGAAAACTAACTGGAAATACAGTGGACGGTTGGACTTTCTTATCAATATCAATATGGTTTATTGGAGGATTACAAATGATAAGTATTGGAATAATTGGAGAATATATAGGAAAAATATACAATGAAACAAAAGAAAGACCAAGATTTATCATTTCAGAAAATTTAAATAAAGATAATGAAAAAAATATATCATAAAATATAATTTACAGTAAATCACTGTAAATTTTACATTTTATAAAATGAAAATTTACATTAAAAAAGTAGGAATAATAAGAATAATAATGACAATTATATAAAAAAAATGTATACTAAATCTAGTAAGATATAAATAGTAGAGGTAAATACATGAAAAAAAGAAAAGCAAAACAATTATTATTAATTTTCATTATTATATTCTTAGTTTATACACCGTCTATAAAAGCCCAAGAAAACGGTTGGGAAGAAGAGGGAGAAGCTAAATATTACTATGTAGATGGTAAAAAAGTAAAAGGATTTCAAGAAATAGATGGAAAGACTTACTTCTTTTCAAGAATAAATGATAATGCTATGAGAACAGGAAGTTTTCAAATAGATGGAATCTATTATCACTTTAATGAAGATGGGAGTATGTATACTGGATTATTAACCGAAAATGGAAATACTTATTATCACGATACAGATGGGAAACGATTAAAAGGATTTCAAAAGATAGATGGAAAAACTTATTTTTTTTCAAGAATAAATGATAACGCTATGAGAACAGGAAGTTTTCAAATAGACGGAATTTATTATCATTTTAATGAAGATGGAAGCATGTATACCGGAATTTTAAAAGAAAATGGAAATACATATTATCATGATACAGATGGAAAAAGGTTAACAGGATTCCAAAAGATAGATGGAAAAACCTATTTCTTTTCAAGAATAGGTGATAATGCCATGAGAACGGGAACTTTTTGGATAGATGGTCCCTATTATCATTTTAATGAAGATGGAACAATGCATACTGGATTATTAACAGAAAATGGAAATACGTATTATTTTGATGAGACAGGAAAAAGAGTAAGCGGATTTCAAAAGATAGATGGAAAAACTTATTTCTTTTCAAGAATAAATGATAATCCAATGAGGACAGGAAGCTTTCAAATAGATGGCCCCTATTATCACTTTAATGAAGATGGAAGTATGCATACTGGATTATTAAAAGAAAATG
>CAMOWA010000028.1 GCA_946628005.1 uncultured Caryophanales bacterium | reverse complement strand
ATTATAAATCTTATTTTTTGGGAGAGAAATCTCCACACTTATTCTACACTAACAAATCATTAATCTGTAATTACAATAAAAATGCAAGGGCGAACATAGTGAGTTCATCTCGACCCTTGCATTTTTTAACTAGAGTAAAATAGTTCAAACAAACAAGGCTATTCCTTGTTTGTTATCAATAAATTACTCATCCTGTTGCATTTAGTCTTTCAAAGTTGCATTTACATTTTCATTTGAGCTCATTTAAATCTTATAGTCTATTATTTATTTTTTTTTAATAAGTCACGTATTTCTTCAAGTAATACAACTTCATCTGATTTTGTTACTTCAGCTTCTTTTTCTTTAGTTAACTTTTTCTTACCAGCTTCAACAAGACTATTAAAAGCTTTTAAAATAATAAATAATACAAAAGCCATAATTACAAAATTAATTACCTGAGTAATAAAATGACCATAATTAATCGTAATTTTTGTACCATCTGTTAATGTCTTAATAACAATTTCACCAGCAACATCAGCACCACCTAATAATCCAATAATAGGATTAATAAAATCAGCGGTTAAAGCATTAACGATATCAGCAAAAGCAGTACCAATTATTACACCTATTGCCATATCCATGACATTGCCTTTTAATATAAAGTCCTTAAATTCACTGATAAATCCAGTTCCCTTCTTCTTTAATTTTTGTAAATCCTCTTTATCTACCTTAGCCATAAAACACTCCTCCTTAATAAATATATTATATTAGTTTTAAAATTTTTGCAAGAAAAAAAGGACCTATTAATGATCCAATTCTTTTAGTAACTCAGCTTTATTCATTTTAGAATAATTTTTAACACCTTTTTCCTTTGCTAACTCTCTTAATTTAGTAATAGAAAGTGATTCTAAATTTTCCTCATCCTCTTCAGGCATCTTTCCATTTTCAACTAAATAGTCAATTTGTTCTTTTGTCAATGTTTCATATTCTAATAAAGCCTCAGCAATTAGTTTTAATAAATCTTTATTTTTCTTAATAATTTCAGTTGCATGTTTATGACAATCATTAATGATTTTTCTCATTTCCATATCTATTTCATTAGCAACTTCATTTGAAAAATGTTGAGGTTTATTATAATCACGACCTAAGAATACACTTCCTGATTGTTGTTCAAATTGTAAAGGTCCTAAATCACTCATACCATATTCAGTAACCATTGCACGAGCAATTTTCGTAGCTTTTTCAAAATCATTATGTGCACCTGTTGTGATTTCACCAAAAGTTACTTCTTCAGCAGTTCTACCACCTAATAGACCAGTTATTTCTTCTAATAAATCAGTTTTTGTAGAACACATTTTTTCTTCACTAGGTACCATCATATTATATCCGCCAGCTGCTCCTCTAGGAATAATAGTAACTTTTTGAACATCACTCGCACTACTTAATTTTAATCCAATAACAGCATGCCCAGCTTCATGATAAGCTACAAGTCTACGGTCATTTTCACTATACTTATGACTAACCTTAGCAGGTCCCATTAAAACTCTATCAGTAGCTTCATCTATTTCACTCATACCAATTTCATCTTTATCTCGACGAACAGCTAATAAAGCAGCTTCATTTAAAAGATTTTCCAAATCAGCTCCACTAAATCCAGGAGTTCTTTTTGCTAAATTTTTTAAAGTAATACCATCAGCTAAAATTTTATTTTTAGCATGTACTTCCAAAATCTCTTCACGACCACGAACATCAGGTAAATTAACAGTAACCTGTCTATCAAAACGTCCTGGTCTTAATAAAGCAGGATCTAAAACATCAGGTCTATTTGTAGCAGCAATTATAATAATACCTTCATTAGCTCCAAAACCATCCATTTCTGTAAGTAACTGATTTAAAGTTTGTTCACGCTCATCATGACCTCCACCTAAACCAGTCCCTCTTTGTCTACCAACCGCATCAATTTCATCAATAAATATCAAACAAGGTGCATTTCTTTTTGCTTGTTGAAACATATCACGAACTCTACTAGCACCTACACCAACAAATAATTCCACAAAATCTGAACCACTTATAAAATAAAATGGAACATTAGCTTCTCCAGCAACGGCTTTAGCTAATAATGTTTTACCAGTTCCTGGAGGCCCCATCAATAAAACTCCTTTAGGAATTCTGGCACCAAGTTTCTGGAACTTTTTAGGATTTTTTAAAAAATCAATTAATTCTCTAACTTCTTCTTTTTCTTCTTTTAATCCTGCAACATCTTTAAATGTAACTTGATTATCATCATTACTTAACTTAGCTCTACTTTTTCCAAAATCAAAAGAACTTCTGTTTCCAGCCATCTGTTTATTAAAAAACCAAAAAGCTCCTCCTACTAAAATTACAATAGGCAAAACATTTACCAAAATTAATACTAATGAAGATGACTCAGGATCGGGTGACACAGTTAATTTAAAATCTTGATCATCACTAGCAGAAACAATTTTTTTCATAACTTCATCACTCAAAGGTAAAGTAGCCTCAAATTTTTCATTTTCTTTATAATCCTTTAAAGAACCATCAACCTCATAAATATAACCACTACCTCTAGGAACAAGATGTAATTCAACAATCTTATTTCCATCTAATTTTTCTATGAATTCATTATAACTAAAAGTATGAACAACTTTATTCATAACAGTAAAAACATAAAAAATACCTAACATAATTATTAACAAAAACACATAAGGTAATAAACCCTTTTTAAGAGTTTTTTTATCAACTTTCTTATTCACTTAAATTCCTCCCTAACTGTACTTCAATATTATATCATAACTTTCATTCATTTTTTTGTCAAATTTTGACTTTTTTAAACCTGGAATCCACAATACTTTACCTGATGAATCTAATACTATAGGCCATAAATCTCTTTTTGAAAGAGAAATCTTTTTATCAATAAAAATATCTTTCACCTTTTTTGAACCATTAAGACCTTTAACAAATATTCTATCACCAAACCTACGAGTACGAACGATTATAGGTAATATAATCTCAGAACTAGATAATCTACAAACATTATTACTATTATCCAAAATATAATCAACCTTTTCTATTTTATGATTATTAGGTAAACTAACAAACTTATCAAATTCAATTTCATAACTAGAAATAGAATCTATCTCTCTGATTATATCAAAATAATTATAACTTTTTCGAGCAATAACATCATTAGGCAAATTAATATAACAATTTGCACGTTTACTATAAATCAAATTAAAAATAATTTCAATATGTTTATCACATAATAATAATAAATCATCTTGATAATAGCTTTCCAATAAATAATAAATAATCTCTTTTTGGATAAAAGGAGCCTCATCTTTAAATTTATCAATAACAATCTTATTATCCATCATAACTCTAGAGATAGCTTTATCTCGGCTCTGAATAATAAAATTATTAGCTTCATCTAAAGTTTTACTAAATTTTAAAAACTTTAGATGTACATTTTTATCTTCCTCTTTCATAAAAGGCAAAACATATTTCCTATACCTATTTCTAGTATATTTATCCTTATAATTAGAATCATCAATATAATACAAAACATTATTTTGTTTATCATAATCTTCTATTTCTTTTTTTGTATAATTGATAAAAGGTCTAACAATTGTATAAGAATCCATATACACATATTTATGAAATCCAGAATAACCATTTAAATTAGAACCTCTAACAATTCTCATTAAAATAGTTTCAGTCAAATCATCTCCATGATGAGCAGTCATTAAATATTGTGCATCATATTTTTTAATAATACTATGAAAAAAGTTATAACGAATATTACGTGCCTCGTTATGAAAATTATCATCTCCGTAATTTTCAATAAGCATTCCTTCAAAAATTAAATTATTATTACTACAGTATTTTCGCAAAAAAGATTCTTCTTCAACACTTTGTTTTCTCAAATTATGATTAATATGAGCAATAATCAATATTAAATTATATTTATCACGCACTTTAAGTAAAGAATCAACTAATGCCATAGAATCAGGACCAGCAGAACAACCTACAACAATCCTATCATTTTTATGAAAATTAAAATCTTTCTCGATATCAATCATAGAAAACCTCCAACAAATAAACCTATTATAACAAATTATAAAAGAAAAAAAAGAAAAATAGATAATTATTCTTCAGGAATTTGTAAAATATATTCTCCCTCTTTAGAATAAAGATATTTTTCACGCGCATACCTAGCTATATAATCAGGATTTTGTAATTTATTAGCATCAACTTTCAATTTTTCTTCTTTTTCACGTAAATCAATCATTTCTTTTTCAAGTCTTGTTTTTTCTTGATATTTCCCTATAATTTCAATCCAATATTTACCAACAGTAAAAGTTGTAGCAAAAATAATAAATAAAGAACCTATTCCAAATAAGAAAAATCTTCTCCTAGACTTCTTACTATTTTTTTTCATCACAACTCGCCACCTATTCAATATATATTATACATTAAAAAACTAAAATAAAGAAAATAAATCACATTAATTTACAATATATTTACATAAATAATAACTAAATAAATAACCAAGTATAAAAAAGAGAAAAAAGAATAAATGAAAAAAACCATTATTAAAAAATAATAATAAAAAAAAATATAACGTTGATAAAAAAAAGCAAAAGAAAAATTGAATAAAAATATTTATAATCTTATTATGATAAAATAGATGATTTTTAAAAAAAGAAAAAAGAAAATATGAAATAAAACCATAAAAAAAAGAAAAAAGAAAACTTATAAGTTGAAATAATAAATTTATCATTTAAATAACCTATTAAAAATTGAATCATCATGACTTTTTTTATTATTTTCTAAAATATATTCAATAGAATTAATTACACCTTTAATAGTAACATTACCAGCCAAAGTATCAAGTTTTATTAATTCCAAATCATCACCCTTAACCAACATAAACCCCATGGAAGTATCCATCAAAAAATGTAAATTATCAAAATTTTCAATTTTCTTAACTCCAGTTACAACCAACGTTTTTCTCTCCAAAAGATTAATACTATGATTATAATTAGTATAATTAGAATTATCTTTATCCATATAAAAATCCTCCTAGAAAATTATATGAAAAAAAAAAGATGTTAGAACATCTCCTTTTATTTTACTCTTCTTCTGGTGCATCCTCAGCTTTATCATAAGCTTCAAGAATAGCATCCTCAAACATAGCACGAACTTCAGGATTAATAGGATGAGCAATATCACGATATGTACCAGCAGCAGTTTTTCTACTTGGCATAGCAATAAATAATCCATTATCTCCTTCAATAATTCGAATATCATGTACAGCAAAACTATCATCTATCAATATAGATGCGATACCCTTCATACGAGATCCTTCTTTTTCAATTTTACGTACATTTACAGATGTAATTTTCATAAGTTTTTCCTCCCTTATAAAGTAAAATCACTTTACAAATATATTTTATAATATAATATAGCAAAAATCAACAATTTTATTTTAAGAAATAAATCTAAAAAAATTAGCAATATAGTCATTATATGAAAAAGACTTATATTGATTATTTTCAGTCAATATTAAAAAAATAGAAGAAAAACAAAATACAATTCTACCCGAAAATTCATCAACTATATTTCTTGAACCTCTATACTGAAAAGTATGAAAAACATTTAACTGGTTTTCAATATAAGTTTTCGCAATAGTAAGATTCATCTTGGAAACCCCACATACATTGTACCATTTGTAATAATTCCACCAATCCCATCACTTCCATACTTAGTCTTTCTAATAATAGAAATCAAATCAATTTCTTTGTTTTTATCAGAAAATGCTAAAGAAGATGCAATAATTGCTGGATCAAGTGCATGAATATTAATTCTTTTAGGACTAGAAGCAAAATTAGCACCAGCTTTTATTAACTCTTCATAATTTGACTGACATGCACCAGCAATAATTATTAATTTATCTTGATTTTTTTCAATTTTTCTTGCCTCCTTAATAGCCGCAACAAAATTTTTAGTATTTTGATAATTTCTTATATCATGTATATTATTTTTTTTTGAATAGTAAGCATCATGTCCAGTGATAACCAAAATATCAGGACGATACTCCTTTATTAAAGAAACAATTTTTGAAGATATTAAATGTTCATTTATAGAAATACCATTTGCTTTAATTCCTAATTCTTTATAAAATTTCATGCACCTATCTAAATAACTATCATCACCATCAATATGTAATATATTTCCTGGAATATAAAAATAATTATCACGATCAAAATCAAATTCCTTAAGATTTCTTTTTATTATTTCTTCATCTTTTTCATTATTAATACCATCTTTTATAGAAACCAAATCATTCATATCAGCATCAGCACATAGTCTAACATCAACACCTTGTAATATACAATTAAACCCATCAATACTAATGATTTTAAAAATAATATCATGGTTATGAGAAATCCTACTAACAATATTACCCACTTTAAAATCCAATTATATCAACTCCAAAAAAATTATATGAAAAAAAAAAAGAGTTAGAACACTCTTTTACACAATGAATTAGAAATACTTGCAAAAACTTCTACAGATAAATTTTCAGCTCTAATAGACAAGTCATAACCATATTTTTTTAAAACATTGCTTACCTCGACTAAATCATATCCTTTTAAATTATTACGTAAAGTTTTTCTTTTGAACTTAAAACTATCATAAACTAATTTTTCAAAATGACTATAATCAGTTAAAAAGCACTTATTTTTTTTTACAGAAAAAGAAATTATCATACTATCAATCTTTGGTTCCGGAATAAATTCCTTTTTTGAAACTATAAACTCTTTTTTTATGTCAAAATAATAATTAAGCAATACAGTAATAGCTCCATAACTTTTAGTGCCAGGAACACTAGAAAATCTATCACCTACTTCTTTTTGAACCATCATAATGATTTTATCAAACATCAAATTAGATTGAATAAGCTTCATTAAAATAGGTGTAGTTATATAATAAGGGACATTACTAATAAAAAATAAATGTTCATAATTAAATTGACTAACATCTTTTTCCAAATCTACCTTTAGAAAATCTTTAAAAATAAAAGTTACATTAGAAGAATCAGAAAATTTAGAAGATAACATTTCTTTTAAATCACAATCAATCTCATAAGCTAGAACATGAGAACACACCTCAGATAGTTTACAAGTAAGAATCCCCCCACCAGGACCAACCTCTATAACTAAAGAATTATTTGGAAATATACATAGCCTAACAATTTTATCAACAATATAATTATTTTTTAAAAAATTCTGACCATATTTTTTTTTAAAATTAACATCATATTTTTCCATAATTCCTCCAACTTGAATAATAAAATATCATACAAATTTAAACAAATCAATAAATTTATTCTTTTCTATTAATCAAAAAAATAGAAATTCTCAATATTTCATAAATAATAAATAAAAATGTAGGAATTAATAAACAAATATAATAGTTTATAGGACTAGAAAAAATTGACCTAACATTACCCATTTTTGGTATTTTGAGAATCACCTTACCATAAATAGAACTTGTTAACACCTTTGAAGGATCATTTAAATAATTATTATCTCCTTTAGTAGTATAAATAGAATTTCCATTAGAAATATTTTTTTTACCTACAATTCGATGAGTAATAGTTAAACCATTATAATTTATATCAGATGAAGAAAAACTTATAATATCTCCTAAATTATATCGATCATTACTAATTCTCTTAACAACTATTATATCATTAACATTTATAGTAGGAACCATACTAGGAGTAACAATAATATAAAATCCAAACAAAGGACTATGATATTTTCCAGAATAAACATTAAATAATAAATCAGCAATATAAAAAACAAAAAAAGAAAAAAGAAATAATAATAAGAGAATCAATATCAAACGAAGAAAAGAAGAAAAATACTTAAATGCCTTTCTCATATTAAAAATGAAATTTTTTAAAACCAATTCCAAAAAACCACTCCCATACAAAATAAATTATAATACTAAATAAAAACAAAAAAAAGAAATATAAAAAAAAATGGAAAAGCTTTACACTCTACTTTGCTTTTCCATTTATTTTAACAGAAACGGAATAGTCTCCACTAGATATATTAGAATTATTAGATAACCACATTCTTAATCGATACCTATTAGTTGACTTATTTTTTTTACGAACATGAAGTAAAACCATATCACCAACATTTGTACCATATTTATTAATTTTTTTTAAAGGAATAAATTCACTAGGTCCAAACACCTTCGTGTAAGTCCCACTTTTTTCTTCTTCCAAATAAATACGAATATATTTATCTAAATAAGAATATTTCTTTTCACGAAATAAACTTATTTCATAATCAATTATAGAAGCCTCATCAAGCTTTGTATCAATAGAAAAATCAAAAAATGAACCTTCTTTTAAACTAATTATACCATTATCATCTGAAGAAGGAATCATATTATGCAAAGACAAACCATTAAAATCAGAAACATAATTCAAAAAAACATTTCCACCATTTTCAACCTGAAATACCACTTTATCTTTATGTTCAAAAAACAACCATATACATAAACTAAAAACTACAATCAAAATTAAAACAATTACAACCATAATTACATTGAATTGCTTAGATGTATTTTCACTAACCATAAATTCACCCTTACTTTAATTACTTTGTTCTAACATTTACATTAACTCGAAATTTTTCTAAATTATCTGAAATAGTATAACTATCTGAAACCCAAGTTTTTAGAATAAAATTTTTCTTTTCCTCAGAAGAAAGAGTACCAGAATATAATAACTTCGAATACGGCTTATCATTTAACGATAATAAACTATTATAAGAAGGAATAATATTAGAATCAAAGCCCTTTAATGAATTATTCATATCATCATGCAAATAAAAATTGATATAATCCCCTTTAATCTCACTTTTACTATATTCTTTAGTAATATATATTTCATAACTAACCATTTCAGATGAAATGTTTTTAATACTAAAATTTATACAATCAATAAAATCCGATAATCCTTCGCACTCACCATTTTTTCCTAATTCATCAGATAAAGGTAATTTATTTGTAACTTCTAAAACGTCATCATTATTAAACTGAATAAATAATGCACTAGAATCTATTGAATTATTCTTATCAAAAACAAAATGAAATAATAAGAACAAAAAAAGAAAAATAATAAATAAACTAAATATAATCTTTAAGACTATTTGTTTCATTACAATCTCCTATTATCTAATTAAATTAACAATATCACAAAAAATGCTTTAAGTCAAACAGACTTTTAGCATTGGAAGAAGTAACTCTAGCAACTTCATCAATAGAAACATTTAAAGTATCAGCAACTTTCTTCGCTATATATGGAATATATTTTGAAGAATTAATTTTACCTCGAAAAGGTACTGGAGTTAAATAAGGAGCATCAGTTTCAAGAACTAAATTATCTAACCCAACAGCTAAAACAACATCAGATAAATGACAATTTTTAAAAGTAATAACCCCTCCAATTCCCAACTTATAACCCATAGATATATAAATCTTCGCTGTTTCAAGACTCCCATTAAAACAATGAATAGTTCCAGAAACATTAGGATATTCTTTTAAAATATCAATAGTATCTCTCGTAGCATCTCTACTATGAATAACAACAGGTAACTTAAGTTTTTCTGCTAATTTCATCTGACTTCTAAATAACTGTTTTTGTAAATCTATGTCATCCTTTCCATAATGATAGTCTAATCCAATCTCACCTACTCCAACTACTCTACTATTAGAAGTAATCTGTTTTTCTAATAATAATAAATCATCATCTGTTATAGTTCTTGCCTCACTAGGATGATATCCTATAGTTAGATATAAATCATTGTACTTATTAACAAGATCTAAAGATTCTAAAATACTATCTCTTGTACACCCAGAAATAATCATTGTATTAATATTATTATCTTTATTTTCCTTTATTACTAAATCTATATTATCATAATCTTCAAAAGATAAATGACAATGTGTATCAATATACATCTAATCAACCTCCAAAGTATATCAAAAAAAAGTTAAACATATTAACTCTCTTTTAAATTTCATACATTATAATTTTATATTATAAATACAAACTATTCTTTTTTTTGATCAATCCTTAAAAATAAAGGCTTAGGATCGTTCAATACATATATATTATCATCCACAAAACTAAGATTTTTATTATCTATATTAATTTGTCTTAAAATTTCTTCACTAGTATTAGGTAAGAAAGGCTCTAACAAACTAGCACATACTCGAATTGATTCAAGTAAATTATAAAGAACCGTTTCAAGCTGACTTTTTAAAGTTTCATCCTTAGCTAAAATCCATGGAGTAGTATCATCTATATATTTATTACTAGCTCTTAAAACATCAAATATCTCACTAATCGCATCACTTATCTGCAAATCATCCATTTTTTTAGTTACTCTATTATCCAGACTATTAATAAGAGTTATAAATTTATCAGATAATTCATTCGTTTCTCTTTTATTAGTTATCTTTCCATCAAAATACTTTTTTCCCATTGAAATAGTTCTTTGTACTAAGTTTCCTAAAACATTAGCCAAATCACCATTTATTCTTTCTATCAATAAATCCCTAGTAAATACTCCATCATTAGCAAATGGAATCTCATGTAAAAAATAATATCTAACGGCATCAACACCAAATTCATCAACTAAATCATCAGCAAAAATGACATTTCCTTTTGACTTACTCATTTTTCCATCACTCATAATAAGCCATGGATGCCCAAAAACCTGTTTTGGTAATTCCAAATCAAGGCTCATCAAAAAACAAGGCCAATAAATTGTATGAAATCGAATAATATCCTTCCCAATCAAATGCAAATCAGCTGGCCATAATTTACAAAACTCGGAAGACGAATCTTCAAAATCAAAACCAATATTAGTAATATAATTTGTTAAAGCATCTAACCAAACATAAACAACATGTTTGTCATCAAAGTCAACAGGTATTCCCCATTTAAAAGATGTTCTAGAAACACATAAATCTTGTAAGCCAGGCTTAATAAAATTATTAATCATCTCATTTTTTCGTGAAACAGGCTGAATAAAATCAGGATGATTTTCAATGTAATCTTCCAATTTCTTTTGATATTTACTTAATTTAAAAAAATATGCTTCTTCACATTTTTCATTGACTTCTCTTCCACAATCAGGACATTTTCCATCAATTAATTGACTCTCAGTCCAAAATGATTCACATGGAGTACAATAAAGACCTTTATACTCCCCTTTATAGATATCCCCCTTATCATACATATATTTAAATATTTTTTGAACAATTTTCTCGTGTTTCTTATCAGTAGTACGCACAAATCTATCGTAACTAGTGTTCATAATATCCCATATTTTCTTAATTTCAGCTGCTTTTTCATCAACAAATTCCTGCGGATCTTTAGCAGCCTCTTTTGCCTTTAATTCAATTTTTTCACCATGTTCGTCAGTTCCAGTTTGAAAATAAACATCATACCCTTTTAATCTTTTAAACCTAGCTATTGCATCTGCTAAAACAATCTCATATGTATTACCTATATGAGGTTTTCCAGAAGTATAAGCAATAGCAGTTGAAATATAATACTTTTTCATAAAAATCCTCCTTAACTAAAAAAATTATTACAATATAAGGACGAATAATCGCGGTACCACCTTATTTTATAATAATTTTATTACACACTTAAATAGTTAACGCCTATATACGTTTATATCTACATATCGATATAACAGTTCAAAAGCCATACTTCATAAATCAATTATGCTTCATCTCACCATCTAAAGCTCTCTTTAATAACAACATTATGAAGCTCTTCATCAAAACTTTATAACTAAAAAATAAAGTAAAATAAATATATCATATCAAAAGTAAAAAGTCAAAAGATTTACAAAATTCCCATTTATTTAAAATCATTTAATAAATGGGAATTATTCAAAGTAAATAAATATCTATCAGATTGTTCTTTAATAATATTAATTAAAGTTGTATCTTTTACCATAAGTTTCATATCTAAATTTTCTAAAATACTTTTTTTATAATTAGTGTTTAAAAATTTAGATAATTCATTAATATACTTATTTTGAAGCTCAATATCAACAGTATCTTTAAAAATACTAGAAAAACTATTATCAAACAAGCTATCATTGGCTAAAATAATACAATCCTTAACTTTCATTCTTATAGTTTTATCTAAAGATAAAAAATCTTTCTTATAAAAAGTAAAAATAGAAGAACCCTCAAAATGATGAGCAGAAACTAAAGAAAACAAATATTCATCACGATAACTTATTATATCATCACAACAAGTAGCCAAATTATTACGGTAACTCTCTAATAAACTAGAAATTATATCAATATTTATAATCACTTTATTTCTTTTTGCCAGTTCTAAAAACTTATTTTTAATAACATCCATAGAATCCAAAGGAGGTTTTTCAATAATTGAAATTATATCAACCATAACTAAAGAATTTGTATTTTTTTTTATGCATTCCTTAATTGACTTAATATAATTATCTATAAGTTTACTTTTAAAATCATCTATATCATCTTTATTCATCATCAATACTCCCAGTATAAATAATTAAACAACATCAATAAAAATTAGTCAATATCTTTAATCTTTTTTTGATAAAATAAAGTCAAGTAATTTAACTAAATAATAAATAGGATGCTTATCTAAATGAAGAATTTCTAAATTAATAATAATATTATTATTTCTACTAATGAATTTAAAATATCTAGAAATATTATATGATTCAACAAATAAATCATCTATACTAATAAAATCCAAAATCTCCTTAGACAATAACAATTCAATACAATTTTTAGATTGATGAACATTTGATATATTTAATTTAAACGCTAGTTTTTCAAACCATTCTTCATACATATAAATAATCATATCTTCACTAACAACACCAAAACGATCTTCCATTTCAGATTTAACAGAATTAAAAGATTTTTGGTCTTCAATAGTATTGATAAGACGATGAATCTCTATTTTCAAATCATCCTCAAAAACATAGTTATCATCAATATGAGTTGTAACATTTAATAAAGGTTTTTTATTCTCTTCATAAGAATCAGACAACCCAGAATTACTAACATTTTTTATTTCATCATTTAACATTTTTAAATATAAATCAACCCCCACAGAATCAATAAAACCAGCTTGTTCACTGCCTAACAAATCGCCAGCTCCTCGTATAGATAAATCACGAGAAGCAATAGAAAATCCACTACCCAACTCAGTAAATTTTTTTATAACATTTAATCTTTTTATTGCAGTATCAGTCAGTTGTTTATAAGGGGGATACATCAAATATGCATAAGCAAACTTATCACTTCTCCCGACCCTACCTCTTATTTGATAAAGTTGACTTAATCCAAATCTATCAGCATCAATAATTATTAAAGTATTAACATTAGGAATATCTATTCCTGTTTCAATAATTGTAGAACAAACTAAAATATCAAATTTATTATTAACAAACTGATATAAAGTATCCTCTAAATCATATTTATTCATTTGTCCATGAGCAATACCAATTTTAGCTTCAGGAATTAATCTTCCAATTTTGTCAGCATACTCCACAATAGTTTGAACATGATTATATAAAATAAAAACTTGCCCATTTCTAGATAATTCTTTATAAATAGAATCTTTTAATATTTGATTATTCTCTTCTAAAACATACGTTTGGACAGGAAATCTATTAATTGGAGGAGTTTCAATTAATGACAAACTTCTTATACCAACTAATGACATTTGCAAAGTTCTAGGAATAGGAGTTGCAGTGAGCGTTAAAACATCCACATTAACTTTATATTCCTTTATTTTTTCTTTATGTCTAACCCCAAAACGTTGTTCTTCATCAATAATTAATAAGCCTAAATCATGCATACAAACATCATCGCTTAAAATTCTGTGAGTTCCAATTATCATATCTATAGTACCAGACTTTAAACCATTTAAAATTCTCTCAACATCTTTTTTAGAGGTAAATCGATTAAGTAATTCTATATTAACAGGATAATTTTTAAATCGATTAATTGCATTATCAAAATGTTGTTTTGACAAAATAGTAGTTGGACATAATAAAATAACTTGTTTAGAATCAAGAATTGCTTTAAAAGAAGCCACAAATGCTACCTCCGTTTTTCCAAAACCAACATCCCCACATAAAAGACGATCCATAGGGATTTCTGACTCCATATCACTTTTTATTTGTTGAATAGCTTTTTTCTGATCAACAGTTAACTCAAAAGGAATATCCTTTTCAAATTCTAAAGATAAATCACAATCTTTTGAAAAAGAAAAACCTTTTTTTGACTTCCTTTCAGCATATATTTTTAAAAGCTTATCAGCCATTTCACGTACCTTAGATTGAACACGTCGCTTAGTCTTTTCCCAATCCTTACTATTTAAACTATTAATTTTAGGTACTACACCATCTTTAGATGAATATTTAAAAATAGAATCAATTTTTTCAACTGGAACATAAACCTTATCTGAATTCAAATATAAAATTTCTAAATAATCTTTTGAAATAGAATTAGAGGATAAAGTTTTTATTCCATTATACACACCAATACCATGCGCACTATGAACAACATAATCACCTATATCAATAGAATTTACATCTTTTAAAGGAGTAGAATACTTAAAATTAGACTTATATTTCTTTACTACCTCTTTTTTTCGATAAAGTTCTTTGGCCGTTAAAAATATATAATTGTTAAAAATAAAACCCTCATTCATGTCAAAATTGACTAAATTAACAGCATTTAAAGTAATATTAGTAAAATCACTATAAACTGTACTTAAATTAAGATGCTTACATAAACTATCAAGTTGATATTTTTTTAAACAAATAATAACTGTCTTATTATTATTTAAATTAGTAAGAATAAATTTTTTTATAGCATCTAAATCTTCATTAAAACTCTTAATTTCTGAAACATTAAAACGAATTATAGAATGAATGTCTTTTTCAAATACATTATTAATAGAATAATAATAAAGAGGATAATTAGCCATCTTAGAGTTAAATTGAAACATATAATTTAAACTAAAATTATTATCTTTTTCTTTTCTAAATTCTTCAATTTCACCATAAATTTTAGAATATTCAATTAATAATTGATTATAATCTTTAAAAACTGTCAAAGGATTACTTAAATAGTCTTCAATGTTAACAACATTCTCATATAATTGAAGATATTTTTGTTTTCCACAATGTTCAAAATCAACAGAATTACTTAAAGTCAAAAACTCAGAATAAGGATATATAGTAACAGAATCAACACTTCTAATAGATTTTTGAGATTGAAGATCAAAATATCTAATTGATTCAATTTCATCATCAAAAAACTCAATCCTTGTAGGATAATTATCACCTAAACAAAAATAATCAATTACAAAACCTCTAACAGAAAACTCTCCAGTTTTAGTAACTAAGGTACTTCTATTATATCCAGAAGAAATAAATTTATCCACAAGTAACTTGGGATTAATAATATCACCTTTTTTTAATTTAAAAGAAAAAGATTTAAAAATATTATTAGAAGGTAAAAATCTCAAATATCCCATTAAATTAGTCACAATAATCTTTTTATCATCACATATTAAGCTCTTTAATGTACCCAAACGTTCTATCATTAAATCAGGAGAAATAGCTAAAGCCTCACTTGTAATAAAATCATCCATTGGAAATAATAAAACATCTTCATGATAATGATGTAAAGAATCATACAAATTATGAGCATCAAATAAAGAATTACAAACAATAATAATAGATCGATTATATTTATGATAAAGGTTTATAATAAATATACAAAAAAATTCATCATTTAAATCACATATTGTTAAATCTTTTTTTAATTCAAAATCAAATAAATTATAAAAAAAATCCATTAAATCACCTATTTTTATGATTATATTTATTCATTAACATTGAAAAATCCATATTAAAAAAATCATCAAGAACCGATTTCAGAAGTACAAATTCATTTTTTAACACATAAATTTCTTCATCAGAAAACTTACCTAAAACATAGTCTATAACATCATTATCATGGCTTTTAGAAATACCTATTTTAATTCTTTTATAATTATTTGCTCCTAATGCTTTCTCAATACTTTTTAAACCATTATGTCCCCCAGAAGAACCTCTATCTTTTAGTTTATAGTTTCCAAGATTTAAGTCTAAATCATCAGATATAACCAAAATATCATCTATACTTAACTTATAATATTTAAAAAATTTAACAACACAATCACCAGAAAGATTCATAAAAGTTTGAGGCTTTAAAAAAATAATTTTTTCATTATTTATAGAAATATCAATATATTTTCCATTAAAAAGACTCTTCCAATTTTTAGAAATAGATAAACTATTCAAATAAAAATCAATAAATTCAAAACCAATATTATGTCTCGTATTTAAATATTCCTTCCCTGGATTACCTAAACCAACAATTAATTTCATAAAATCACTTCCTATTATGATATTCACTATAAATAATAGATTTAGCAACATTTCTTTCTTTAGCAACTTTTTTTATAGAATCATTTACACTTAACCCATCACTTACATAAATATTAACATGTTCAACAACATCTAGTGAACCAAAGTCAAAAATAGTATCATTTCCAGACACAACTAATACAAATTCGCCTTTTAAATCATCTAGTTGATTTAAAATATCTGAAATTTTACCTCTAAATATTTGTTCATGTAACTTAGTAATCTCCCTACATAATGATATTTCACGATCCCCAAAAACATTAAATAAATCAGAAAGTGTATCAATTATTCTATGTACAGACTCATAAAAAATAATAGAATAAGGCAAATTTTTCAACTCGCATAACTCAGATAAACGTTTAGATTTTTTAGAATTTAAAAATCCATAAAATAAAAATGGCGAAGGAGCAATTCCAGAAGACGTAAGTGCAGGAACAAAAGCAGTTGCTCCAGGTAAGGAAACAACATTAAATCCAGCTTTTATAACATCTTTAACAACAAAAAATCCAGGATCACTAATTATAGGAGTACCCTGATCAGTTATTAACGCAAGATTTAACCCATCTTTTAAAAATTTTATTATCTTACACACAATTTTCTTTTCATTGTATTCATGACAACTAACTAGCCTTTTATTTATATTAAAATGCTTCAATAAAATAGATGAAGTTCTAGTATCCTCACATAAAATTATATCCGAATTTTTTAGAACATTTAATGCACGAAAAGTAATGTCATCTAAGTTTCCAATAGGTGTAGGAACAATATACAAAGAGTTAGAATTATCAAAACTATTTTGAATCATAAATAATATCCTCCTGTAATTTCTTATATTCATCAGTAAATGAACCATCAGCATTTCTTAAAAATAAAGGCTTTAAAATTTTTAAACCAACATTTCCACATTTTTGAGATTGAATTAAAACTAAAGTAGAATCAGAATTACATGTATTATATATAAATTTTAATGATTTAGGTTCAAAATTATATTCACGCAAAGTAGTTATAATTTCAATTAATCTATCCGCCCTATGCACCATAGAAAAAACACCATTATCTTTTAAAACTCTATTAGCACATTTACAAAGTTGAGCCAAATTAATTAAAATTTCATGTCTTGCAATCATTTTATTATACGATTTGTTAAAAGAAGTATTAGCATTAACCTTAAAATATGGAGGATTGCACAAAACAAAATCAAATTCATTAAGATGCTCCAAAGAAAAAGTAATTACATCTTGACAAATAAAATGAATTCGATCATCCAAATTATTATACTTAATTGATTTATTAGCTAAATCTATCAATTCCTCTTGAATATCAACACCATAAATATCAGCAACACATCTCTGAGATACTATAATAGGAACAATACCATTACCAGTACAAAAATCAACAATCTTTTTATCACGCAACCTAATAGAAGAATAATTTGAAAGAATAATACTATCTAAAGAAAAAGAAAAAAAACGATCATCTTGTAATATTTTTAAATTTTTATAACCCAAAACATTATTTAACTGAACCATTCAAATCAAACTCCAAAACACCATAATCTTTAACATCAACAGAATAAGTATTTTTAAAAATATTTACTGAAATAACTTTACCAGAACCAAAAGGAGTATCCATATTTAAACCAATATCGGGCAAATTATTTCTTAATTCAGAATATGTTTCATTTTCATAACCTAAACAACAAAATAAACGCCCACAAATACCATTAATTTTAGAAGGATTTAATGCTAACATTTGATTTTTTGCCATATTAATTGAAACACTATTAAAATCAGATAAAAAAGTATTGCAACACAAAAACAATCCACAAGGACCAATTCCTCCAATAATTTTAGCCTTATCACGAACTCCAACTTGATGTAACTCAATTCTAGTTTTATATCTAGATGCTAGTTTTTTTGCTAAATCCCTAAAATCAACTCTATTATCAGACAAAAATAGAAAAACCATCTGTGAATGATCAAAATAAAAATAAGAATCAAAAAAATTCATATCCAACCCTAAAGAAGAACTAATATCTCTAGCATAACTTAAAGCATCTGCAGCAACTTTAATATTTTCAGTTAATATATTAAGATCACTCTCAGTAGCTTTCCTAATAATTTTTTTTAAAGGCAAATATATATTATTACGTTTAACTTTAAAATTAGAATTAATTACTTTACCAATTAAAGTTCCATAATCATCTTGAAAAATAACATAATCACCAATATTTAAATTTTGATATTTATATGAAAGATAATAATTACACTTTGTCAAAGAAGAATAAACGATAACAACATCGATCATAAAATAATCAACCTCCAATCAACAGAATAGCAAAAAAATTATCTAACCACAACTTCAAATTTACATTATATTCAAGTTTCAAAAGCTCTGATTCAATACATGAAATAATTTTAATAATAGAATCTACATTATATGATTTAAGAAGATCATAAGAAGAAAAAAATTCAAAGTAATTATTAAATAATTTATATTCCACAAAAGCAAGCAAAAAATTTTCTATTGAAGAAAAATAATTTCGTATATTTTCTTTATCAAAAAAATATTTTTTTAAAAAATAATTATTTTTTTTAAAAAAATCTAAGGGATAAATAAAAATATTAACCAGCTCATAAGAAATAGACTCATCAAAATTAATATTATCATTTTTTAAAGATAATATTTGGCATCTAGACTGAATAGTTTCTAATAATTTAAATCGATTTTCAGTTACTAAAATAGCAACAATATCAGGAGCAGGTTCTTCAAGAAACTTTAAAATAGTATTTGAAGAGGATAAATTTAATCTATCCGCATACTTAATAACATATATTCTTTTATTACCAAATAAAGATTTATTACTAAAATCATTCTGTAAATCTAGCAATTGATTTTTTTTTATAAAAGCACCATCAGGCTCAATAATGCGAAAATCAGGATAATTATTAGAATCAATCAAAGTAAAAACAGAATTATCCATACAATCAATATCTTGATAAGTACATGAAAAAAGTATCATTTTAACAAAACTAATAACAAAATGAAAATCTTCTTCACAATCATTCAATTCAATCAAATAAGAATGAGAAACTTTATTATTTGTACAAACATGATTGATATAAGAAATGTACTTATCAACGAGTTTATTTTGATTATTATTACTTATCATTAAAACCTCACACAATAAAAAATCTGAAAATAAATAAAATTAAAAAACCATAAATTCCAAAAAATGAATTAATAAAAATTGTTGCAAAATTAATAGGCATAGAAAAACCTACAAAAAAATAATTAAAAAAATAAACAAATAAAATTGAAAAAAAAGTATTAAAAAATAACCTTTTAAAAATCATTTAATCACCAAGAAAATAATATGATTAAAAATAAATATTATTCAATTTCTTTTCTATCATTTAATGCTCTCTCTAAAGTAAGTCCATCTATATATTCCATATCAGCCCCAATAGGTAAACCACTAGCCAATCTAGTAAACTTAATATCCAAATTATCTAAAACTCTTTTTATATATAAAGAAGTCGTTTCTCCTTCAATATTTGGCTTAAATGCAAAAATAATTTCAGTAAAATTACCATTTTGAATTCTATCAAAAAGTTTCGATAAACCAATATCCTCAGGATTAATTCCATCCAAAGGAGAAATCAAACCATCTAAAACATGATATAACCCAGAATACATACCAAGCTTTTCAAAAAGAAAAACACTCTTAGAATCTTCAACAACACAAAGAATATTAGAATTTCTTAATTTATCTGAACAAATTACACAAATATCTTTATCAGTAATAGTATTGCAAATAGGACAAGGATGTATATTAATGCTAACATCAGATATACTATTTAAAAAAAAGTCAACTTGTTCATCTTCAAGACTTAAAACAGAAAAAGCTAAACGTTCAGCAGTTTTATCACCAATACCAGGAAAAAATTTAAAACCTTCAATAAGATTTCTTATACAATCAGGATACATAACTTTGCTTAAAATAAACCTGGAATATTCCCAAATTTACTCATTTTTCTTTCCATAGTAGAATCAATATTATCAATAGCTTGATTTATGGCAACAACAACCATATCTTGTAAAGCTATAACATCATCAGAATCTAATGAATCACAATTGAACTCAATCATTTTAATCTTTTTATTGCCATATAAGGTAGCTTTCACTAAAGAACATTCACCAGTAAATTCAGTCTTTTCAACTTCATCTTTAACCTTTAACATTTCATTTTGTAAAGATTTTACTTGTTTTAACATTGCTTGCATATTATTCATAAAATCACTCTCCCTATTCTATTTCCACAATCTCACCAAAAAGATCAACTGCTTTATTACTTATTATATCATGATTATCAGAAACATCAAACACTTCTTTTGGTTCTTCTAACAACTTATATGTAAAACCATTTTTCAAATTATCAATATAATCTTTTTTAATTTTATCCCAATAAGAATCAGAAATAATTACAAACTTTTTAAAACTATTTGTAATTCTTCCATAAACATCTTCTAATTTATGTAATATCAAACAATTTTGTTCAACAGAAGAATCCAAATCATAACTAATTATTATATACTCATCACTAGCAACACGAACTGTAGAATCTAATAAAGAACAAACTAAATAACCAATTTCCGAATCAAAAGAATAGTCCTTTAGTTTTTCAAAATTTAATTTTTCCTTATTTAAAATAGTTTTATTAGCATTAACAAAACAATTGTTAATACGAACATTCATAATTTCATTTATATTTAAAATCTTATTATCATTATTGTAATTAGATTCATCCACATTTAAAGTAGTAGAAGAATTATTTTCACTATAACTATCAAATTCCTTAGAAAAATCAAATTCTTCTTCAGTAATGTCTTCAATATTAGAAACAGGAACCAACTGGGCACTAACCTCACTAATCTCAGATTTTTTTTCACAATCAAATGAACTATTATCAACAAGTTCAGAATCAAAAGAATAATTACCCCCGGAAGAAATAGTAATAAAATTAATTAATGAAATTTCAATATAAATCCTAGTATTAAAGCTCTTTTTGATATCGAACATTTTTTCGCTTATAAAAGAAGCAAATTTCAATAATAAATTAATATCAAAATCACACTTATTATTTGTAACATAATAATCAACAACAACATTTCTAGAATAATTTAATAACTGAGACATAATTTGAACTAAATTTCTACCCTCAGAATCAAACTCAGAAATAAAAGACAAAGTAGCAGCAATATTAAAAGATAAAATAGAAAACAAGAAATTATGAATAGTTTCAATCGAGACAATTCCATTAAGCTCAATAAAATCATTTAAAGTAATCTTTCCATCACAAAAAGATACTAACTTATCAAGCATACTTAAAGCATCTCTCATACCACCCTCAGAAAAAACAGAAATATTATTAATAGTTTCTTTATCAATATTAATTTTCTCTAAATTACAAATATTTGATAAACAATCATTAATTATAGAGACAGGAATAGGTTTAAAAGCAAAACATTGACAACGAGAAACAATAGTACTAGGAATTTTTTGAGGATCTGTTGTAGCTAAAATGAAGACCACATGTTCAGGAGGCTCTTCAAGTGTTTTTAACAAAGCATTAAAAGATGAGTCAGTAAGCATATGTACTTCATCAATAATATAAACTTTGTAAAGTAAATCACTAGGAACAATATTAATTTTACTTTTCAAATCACGAATTTCATCAACTCCATTATTAGATGCAGCATCTATCTCAATAATATCAACGCATTCAGAAGAAAATGATGCCAAGCAATTTTTACAAATTCCACAAGCAGAACCATCATTAGGATTTAAGCAATTAATATTTCTAGCAAAGATTTTTGAGAAAGTAGTCTTTCCAGTACCTCTAGGACCATAAAATAAATATGCATGAGAAAAAGTTTTATGAATAATAGAATTTTTTAAAGTTTTAACAATAATATCTTGACCATAAACGGTATCAAAATTTTTAGGTCTATATTTTCTATATAACGCTTGATACATAACAAATACGAGAAAACTCGAAAACACCTCCAATAATAAACTAATAAGTAAATTATAACATATAACTATTACCTTTTCATTTTAAAAAAAGAAGTTAAAATATTTTTTGATTCAATAGGACAAATATTAGTATAAAAATTTACTTTAGGATTAATCTTATCAGCAGAAAATATTTGATTAATTACTTTAGTATTAACAATATCTGAATTTTGAAGAGCAGAATAAACATTAGAAATCCTAGCCTGCTTAATAGCGCTAGCACACATGGGGCAAGGATCCAAAGTAATATAAATATCACAACCATCCAAACGCCAATTCGATATTTTTTTTTCTGCTTTTCGAATAGCAATTAATTCCGCATGTTCTAAAACTGACTTATTGCACTCTTTTTTATTAAATGCATAAGAAATTATAATTCCATCCTTTACAATAACAGCTCCAACTGGAACCTCATCCATTTCATAAGCTTCTAATGCATATTTTAAAGCAAGATTCATAAATTTCAATTCCATTTTTCCTCCAAAAAAAATGTGCACATGAAAGGAGGATCTTAAGGCTGCTATTTTCCAATTCTGACCTGGTTCAATCACTTTCATTGCACAAATATATAATAGTATATAAATATTAAAAAGTAAACAATTTTAATATATAAATTAAAAATTAATAATAGTAATATAAATAATACTTTCACTCAGGTAATTGTCTAAAAAAATATAATTCTATGTTTCACGTGAAACATAGAATTAATTATAGTTAGTAGTTTAAAAGATAGTAGTTAATCAATAAGATAATATTAAAATATGACTATATTTAAATACAAAATCTATTATTTAGAAAAATAATAAACGCGATGAATTTTCATTTCTAATATATAAAATATAAAAACTATAAAAATAAAAAATACAGAAAATACTAAAGTATATTTATTTCTATTTAATTTAAATATATTTTAAAAAGGAAACTATCTATTGTTTTATACAATAAACTAAAAAAAATAATATAAATCAGATTTTCTATTTAAAAAAATTAACATATATTATTGATTAAAGTTAAAAAGCAAAATATTTAATCAAATTATAACAATAACATTATTTAAATTATTTCCTGGGAAATAATTTAAATAATAAAAATAGTTTTTAACAACTTCTATGTTTCACGTGAAACTTTAGTCAGTTATTCTTAAGATATTTACAAAAATATAAATAATAGATGAAAAATTATTTCCCGGGAAATAATTTAATAATTAAAATAGTTTTTAACAACTTTATGTTTCAAGTAAAACTTTAGTCAGTTATTCTTTAGATATTTGCAAAAATCTAAATGATAGATAAAAAAATATTTCCCGGGAAATAATTTAATAATTAAAATAGTTTTTAACAACTTTATGTTTCAAGTAAAACTTTAGTCAGTTATTCTTTAGATATTTGCAAAAATCTAAATGATAGATGAAAAAATATTTTCCAGGAAATAATTTAATAATAAAAATACATATTAACAACATTTATGTTTCACGTAAAACTTTAGTCAGTTATTCTTAAGATATTTACAAAAATATAAATAATAGATAAAAAAATATTTCCCGGGAAATAATTTAATAATAAAAATACATTTTAACAACATTTATGTTTCACGTAAAACTTTAGTCAGTTATTCTTAAGATATTTGAAAAGATCTAAATGATAGATGAAAAATTATTTCCCGGGAAATATTTTAATAATAAAAATAATTTTTAATAACTTTATGTTTCACGTGAAACTTTAGTCAGTTATTCTTAAGATATTTGAAAAGATCTAAATGATAGATGAAAAATTATTTCCCGGGAAATAATTTAAAAAAAAGAAATAATATAATATTACATTTTATCTTGTATTTAAATTTACATTAAAATAATAATAAATAAAATCACTTTAACTTTAGTTAATATAATTTTAAATATCAAATTACATCAAAACGATACAAATTGACAAAAAAACATATAAAAAAATATATTTACACATTTAAAATTATAA
>CAMOWA010000027.1 GCA_946628005.1 uncultured Caryophanales bacterium | reverse complement strand
TAGATACTTATTATCCAAGTAGTAAAACATGTTCTGTATGTGGAACAAAAACAAAGCAAACAGAAAGTTTAGAAGTAAGAGAGTGGGAATGTGAAGTGTGTAGGCCTCATCATGATAGAGATATAAATGCAAGTATAAATATAAATAAAAAAAGAGACATTTAATTACTTATTTGATATAATAAAGAAAAGATATTAGTAGGAGAATAAATATGGACTCAGTTTTTAAATTATTAATTAATTTTAATAATAGAATTATTGATACAATAGATGAAAATAAACTTACAGAAGAAGATATAGATATAGCAGTAAAAAAAGGATATAAATACATATCAGGACAATCTCCTGTATTTTTAATAAAATATAAAAAAATATTAAATCAAGCTATAACAAATAAACAAATAAAAGAACTAGAATTAAAGTATTTATTAGATAATAATTATTTTAAAACAGTAGATGAGTTATATTATTTTTACTTCGAAGATGGTTTCAACACCACACCTAAAATTCCCATTGAAGAAGAAAGTTTTAAAGACATAACACTAGATTTTATTAAAACTCATATGGAAAATAGTAATTCATATAATCTATTATTTTTCATAAACAGAGAAGAATTAATATATGACTATTTAGACTTACATCCATCAAAGATAAACGAAGTATTTTATGATTTTCAAAATTATAGTAAACTATATCAAATAATAAAAAAGCATAATATAAACTATGAAAAAATTTATTCTATAACAATAAAAAAACCAATTTTACTCCAAGAATGGATAAAAGATAATCCTAGAGTATTATTAAATAAAAATATAAATTATTCTGATATAAATGACTTCTTAATTAATTTTACAAAAGATTGTATAAAAAGTAGAACATTTACTATAGAAGAAGTATTAACTTCACCAATTGGATATAAAACATCCATCCTAGAAAATGCCCTAGAAGAAGACTTTAGTAGGATTAAACTATTATCTGAAGGCAATAATTACAGTGAAAAAATATTAGATATATTTATAGAAAAATTACCTGATACAATAGAGTATCTAAATAAAATAAGTGAACTATTTCCAAGTATATCTATAAATAAAATAAAAGTAATAAAAGAACGAATTCAATCATTAGGCCTAACGATAGGACCATGTCAATGGGCAGCAATATATGAAGATAAAGAATTAATGTTAAAATCCATAGAAAAAGATCCATTATTATTAGTAAAATCTCAAAAGACCAGTTTTCGAATTGATAGATTAACGAAAGAAGAAGAAAATAAAATAATAGAAATTATACGTAAAAATAATATTGTATTTAACTCTTTTACATCAATAATGGAATGTTATCCTAAAATAAAAGAAGAAGCATTAAGAATTAATCCATATATAATTGATTCATCTAATACAAATACAGTAAGAGTGAATAACTTAGATGATATTTTGATAGAACAGGATTATGAAATTAGCTCAGCAACCCCTCTTATTGTCTTTCAAAAGAATAAATATATTCTAAAACAATTAAAAAATGATGTAAGTATTGTTAATAATCCATATTTTAACTTACTTAATGCATACAATTCAGAACAAGATGTAATAGATGTTTATAATATAATAACATCTTCAAAAATTAAATTAACCCCTGATTTAGTATATAAACTATATAATCCATTAATTTATATTGATGCTTTAAAAAATAATATCATATCATTAGATGAATTATATTATAATTTTAATTATATAAAATACCCTAAACAATTAATCATTTATATTCAAAATAACTATTCAAAAGAAGAAATAGAAAAGGCTAACTTATATTATCAATTAAATAATAATTATATCAAAAATAATATGTTAGAAGATGAAATACTTTTTAAATTAGAAAAAGATTTCAGTAGTTGCAAAAACATTTCAAATGTATCATTAACAGATAAGTTCCTAAAAAAAATAGCTGATATTTATTTATTAAATAGAGAAGATAATTATATATATTTTAATTCTTGTGACTTTATTAAAAATAATCCATATATAGTCTTATATGAAAATATGTACTATGAGACCCCTATAAAAAATATAAAATCTATAGAAAAATACAAAGAAAAAGAAAAGATATATAAAACATTTATAAATGAGTTAAGAAATGGAAAAGTAAAATCTCTAAATAAGAATAATGTAGAATTACTCTTTAATTATAAATATATTCAAGATATAAAAGATATATTTGAACAAAATCCTCAAGTGCTAGATTATTATAGTGGTAATAATGATGAACTAAAAAATATAATAGTTGATTTGTATCAAAAAGGAAAATATACTCCAGGAGAAAACGTTAGCACTACAGTTTGTGGTATTCTTCTTAATGATTTGATTGATAATCCAAACAGCATAGAAGATGAACAAGAATATATTGAACGAGGTTTTTTTGCTAAAAAAGAAAAATATTGGCCAAATAATGATAAAAATGAAGACTCAGATATTATGATGAATCTATTTTTAAAAGCCCTAAGAACAGGCAAATATAAATTAAATCACAATATTAATAGAATAATAAGTCAATATGTTAATAAATTAACAAAAGAGCAATTAAAAGAAATCATTCTAAAATATCCAGAAAATATAATTGGAATTCAATATAGCTTAAATCCAATAATTAAAGAAGTCCTAGAAGATACAGAAATCAAAAAAATACTTGATAATATTGATCAAATAAAAAAGGAAAACCAAGCAAAAAAACACTCTAAAATACTAATAAAAATAAAAGAAAATCCAAAAGATACTATTTTTTTAAAAAAATCAAATAATAGTTATTATATTGATGAACTTGATGATAGAGAATTTTTGAACTATCATCATATTTTAGTAGAACAAGTAAAAAATAAAGAAATAGATATAAATACAGTATATACTCCATTATTATTATATTCATCTCATGAAGGAATAATTGATTTAAGTATATTAGATTATCTAACAAATAATGAACCAGTGTATTTTAGAAATATACCTGTTGAATATTTTGCAAATGGGAATAATAATAGTATTTTATTAAAGTATAAAGATAAATTTACTCATAATACAATAATAGAAGTACTAAAAAATATTCAAAAGATTTCTACACCTGAAATAGAATATTTTATTAATGATATTACTAATGAAGAAGCATATGAAATATTAATAAATAATAAATATTTAAAAGAAGAAGTAATAGACTATTTATTTAGCAAGAAAACAATAGATATAAAAAACTTAATTAATGAGGATGATATTCCAAAACAATTAGTTATAAAAGTACTAAAACAAAATATAAATAATTATCAGTATATACCACAATATTATTACCCAAAAGGCATAGATGATGTAATATATGTAATCTTTAAAAATAGTGGGATGAAAAACCCCTATATTCATCTAATGTTTTCTGAAAATTTCATGATTAAAATGGAATTTGGTAATACAAAAAGCCCAATCACAGAAGCGTTACTATATCAATATTTGTGGTATGGAGATGAAAAAAAATTATTAGAAATAACTGGTTTAGATAGTATGAACACAATAATTATAAAAGCTTATATGATAAATCCTAGTTATTTAAAATATTTTAATAATTCTGATTTAAAACAAGAAGTAATTGATTATTTAACAAGTCAAGACTTAAAATTTAGCCCTGAACTTTCAAAATTTGCATTATATAATAAACAAATATTAAACAAATTACTAGAAAATGATTTTCAAAATACAATAGATGGATTAGGAGAATCTCTATATAATGTATTAGATAATGAAAAAATAGTTGATTTATGTCTAAAAAATAAATATATCTTAACAGAAAAATCTCCTGAAAAGATGAAAAGTAATAAAGAAATTGTAATAAACTCTATCAATAATAATTATCAATCAGTAAAATATTGTGATAGATATATGGAGTTTAATGATGAAGAGAAAAAAATAATAAAACAATTATTTATAAAAAATAATATTCATTACTATGAAAACATCTTTCCTTTCCTATTAAATGATAAAGACTATCTCATTAGAGAAATAAATAATAATCCATATATTATAAATGATATACCACCTTCATACTTTGATTTATCTACTACAACCACATTATTTAAACTAATTAAAGAAAACATAAATAATAAAATCTATCAGTTTTCAATAAATACTCCTAAATGGATTTTAGAAGATAGACAATTACTATTAATAGCCTATCAGGAATGCCCAGAATTATTAGATAAATATAATGATTTAAGGCTAACATTTAAAGAAATAGAGACATTATCAAAAAAAGGAGTTAAGTTAAAAGATAATCCTATTGAATATATAAATGATATAATTAATAATTTTGAAAGAGTAGATGACTATTATCTTGACATAGATAAAGTGTATCCTCAAGAACTATTAGATAAATTAATAGATTTATTAATAGAAAATAATTATAAAGTTACAACTAAAACCTCTCCTGTATTAATGAATAAAAAAATGATTTATTATGCTTTAAAAAATGAGCATGATATAGATGAATCTTATATTAAAAAATTTATAAACTTTGAAAATCTTTATAATACAAATGATAAGGAATTATTTAAAAAATATATTAGAATGGGTTATGGTATTAGTTTTAAACCATTTATAGATATTTGGGGATTAGAAAAATCATTAGATTTAATATCTCAATTTGGCTCTTTTATAAGTAAAGTGGATATTACAATTGAACCGGATTCAAAATTAATTACTAAAAAACTAATAGAAACTTTTATAGACGACAAGAATATTTTAAATATATTAATTAGGGGAGAATATGAATTAACTGATGAGGAAATAATAAATGGTATAAGAACTAAAGACAAAACATTAACAATATCTGATAACGACAATTTATTCATACACTTATTAAGAAAAAATTCAAATAGAATTAAATTGTATACCGGAAATAATAAGAATATTTTTATGGAAGCAGAAAAATATGGATATACTTATACAACTAATGATTATATAGAAAATGAGTCATTTAGAAAAAGTGATTATATCACAAGTAAATTGCTAAAAAAAGATAATAAAATAATAGAATATTATGAAGGAAACAGTGAGCTTATTTTAATAGAAGCAATTAATAATGGATATATAGTTACAAAAGAGAAAATAAATAAAATACCTTTATTTAAAACTTCTCCAACGATGATACGAGAAGCTATGAAAAAAGATATTGATAGTATCTATTTATTTCAAGGAACAAACGCCTACGCATTTAAAGATATTTTTGAATTAATGGATACTAGTGGAAGAAAAATTATACCAGAACCAGATGTAGTTGAAAAATTATCCTTTATTCATAATGATATTGAACTGATGACAAATGCCATAAAATATGATATTAATAATATCCGTTATTATGAAGGACCTATTTCTAAAGAGATGGAAGAAGAAATAATAGACTTAACAGACTCTAAAGGAAAAAAACTTGACTTATCTTATGAATCATTAAAAAAAATATCAAAATTACATAATTGTTCGATAATATTTAAAAAAGCAATTGAATATGATCCAAAGAATATAGCTTTATACAAAAACAACGAAGAATATGAAAAACTAACATTATTAGCCATTTCAAAAGGTTATAATCCTGAAATGGATAATTTTGAAGAAAATGAAAAACTATGTTCAAGCGATATATTATTTAAAGATATCTTAAAAAAGAAAAATAATGATTTATTAGTATATTATTATGGCTCTAATCCGGAAATTATAAAATCTATATTTAAAGAACTTTTAGGTGAAAAATATAATAGTGTAATCTTTGATGAAGACACATTAAAAAAATATATGATGGCCTGGGAATCATTTAATAGTAAGGATATGCATACCCGTCTATTATCATACATAAACAAAGATTGTGTTGAAGCTTTTCAAACAATAGATATTGACTATTATTTAGTATTAAAATATGGTATTAATAATGAAAAAATGGACGAGTTAGTAAAAATTATTAATCAAGGAAAAATAAAAGATTATTGTAAATTTTACCAACTTATTAAAAATAATTATATTCATTTTGAAAAAAATGCCTTTGGAGTAGATATTTTTCTTAAAATTGCTCGTCTATATAATCATTATCCTGAACTTTCAAAAGAATTGATGGAAAAAAATCTAGATAGTAAAACAATTCCACAATTTATATCATTAATTAATGAAAACAAACAAATAGTAGAAATCAAATCTGTAGATGATTTAAAACAATTATCAAAAAAGCGTATTGAAAATATAAAATCTTCTATGAATAATTGTAAAACAGCAGAAGAAATAAAAAGTTTAATTCTAGAATATGTTTTTAATATGAATTATGAAGAATTTACAAGTATTTTAACAAGATATATAAACTTTGATACATTAGATAAAATACTTGAAAAAAAACCACAAGAAAGTAATGAAGAATTATATTATGAAGCAACTAATTTAAAAATACTATTACAGATGTTAGAAGAAACGGTTAATGCTACTGATAATTATGATGATTTAAAGCAATTACTTAATTTATTCTTAGAAAACGAAGAAGAGGTTAATAAAGTCAGAAGTCTATATTATAATTTAAAAGAAAGAATTAGAAATATATATGAACTGGATGCAATAACGACCCTAACAGATATAAATAAAGCAAAACAACTATATTTAAGACCAAAGAAAGATTCAAATGATCCAGATGTTATAGAGCTAAATGATCAAGAATACGTTATCTATGCTCATGTAGTAAGTAATCCTAATTTGGAAGAATTTGCTAATTTACGATTCAATGGAAGGGTAACAATTTGTGTTTCACCAATCAGTAATATTGGAAAAAGAGTATATGGAAAGGATGGAATAGTATTAGGATATACAAAAATTCCACGTGGAGGTTTTATAGGTTCATCCAATCAAAATATGAATAGTAATTCCTACATCAATAGTAATGATTATGAACCACATAAAGATCATTATTATCATTTAGAGATTAAGGAAAGCAGTTCAAAAACAATAAAAGGACATGCTGAAACATTATTATATCGGGATGGTTTATTTCCAACTTGTATTATTATTAGAGGCATGGAGCCTAGTCAACAAGAAATAGATGCCCAAAATAAGTTTAAAAATTTAGGATTAGAATTACCATTTGTACATACCCAAGAAATAGGAGATGTTGCAAAATTATCAGATAATAAAGAAGAAGTTCAAATAATAGAAAGTGACAATCAAAAAGATGCCATATTAAATGAAGAAAAAATTGATATTGGTACCTATAGTCCTGATTTAAAAGAATTACATGAGATGCGCAGAAAATTAGAGATATTAAAGAATAAAGTTGATAGTATGAAAATAGAACAAGATAATATATATGATATAATAAAATTAGATATCGGTGGATCACATGATATGTACAAATGTCATATAAAAGGAAAAAGAGGTATTTATTATCTGAAACCAGGGGTTCGAAAAGGTGGAGAAGCAATAGACCCATATCGTTCAGAAGCCATGAAAGCAGCTTATATTATTCAAACAATAGCAAATCCTGATAACGCAGTATTTGCAGATGTTGTAGAGGTGCCAGGAACTAAAATAGGATTAAGTAACGATGATATGATTATCTGTTCCGTTATAGAAGCTATACCAGATACAACAAGTTATGATGGTTGGTATAAAGAAGCTAACTCTTCCTTATCATCTAAAGAAGTTTCATCGTTTATACAAGAATGTATAGCAGATTATTTATTATTCAGTTATGATACAAAAGGAGAAAACTTCCTAAGAGATAAATATGGTAATACCTATGGAATCGATAAAGAACAAGCTCTGAAATACATATTATCACCGACTTTCGCAACTCAAGACAAAGCAACAGGAGAATATACATTTGATACTTCATTTAGAAAACATAATTCTCAAGAAGCTGATTTTAATCATTGTGGTCTCTTATATGTAAAGCTATTTGATGAAATATCTCATGGGAAAATAGATTTAAATAGTGAAAATATAAAGGTTGCTATTGCGGCAATAGAAAGAATAGAAGAAGTAGACGATGAAGAATACAAAAAAATATTTAAAGGATTTATTGATAGATTCATAGAAAGCACTCAAGTAATATCTAAAATAAACTTTTATATAGAGAAAGGTTTATCAAAAGAAGATGCCCAAGAACAAGTAAAAAAAGATTTATATGATTCTCTACTGGCAAGAAAACATAAATTACGTGAAGAATTTACTATCTATTTTAATACAATATTGGATTCATATTCATCTAGTAAAGGAGTTGATGTATCAGAATGGAAAAGGATGTTAAACAATCAAGAAAAGATGAAATAGAAATAATAAAAGAATTAATAAATAAGGTAGATCCTAACAAAAAAATATATAATAAAACTTCTTATCTTATTAATCAATTTAAAGAAAAAAATAATGTAAAAAAAGAAAACGTTCAATAAAATATATAAAAATAAGTTTAAGAAAGAAGAAATAGTATGATTAAATTAAATCAATATAGGGATACTTGGTTGTCCGAAAAAATGAATGAATTTATTGGATTTTATCCTAGAGAATTCTATCCACTAGATAACTTTTCATCCTTTAAAGTAGAATGGGATGGATATTTATATGCATCACTTGAAGAAGCTTTTCAAAGTGCATTATTCTTACCAGATTATCCAGAAATAGCAGATAAAATAAGAAATAGTCATTCTGCCCATGAAGCTCAAAAAATAATGTTCGAAAATGAAGATAAAGTAAAATATTCTGATGAAGAAAAAATAGAAATAATGGAAAAACTATTAAGATTAAAAGTAGAACAAAATCCATATGTAAAGAAAAAACTATTAGAAACAAAAGATTATCTAATAGTAGAAGATTCTCCAAAAGATTCATTCTGGGGATGTGGAGAGAAAAGAGACGGAGAAAATAATCTAGGAAAACTTTGGATGAAAATAAGAAAAGATTTAAAGGAAAAAGAATAATATTTATAATTTATATTCTAATTGAATTAATTTATGAATTTCATAGGTAGGAGAATACTCTTCACTATGAGAAAGTTTTTTTGGATTAAACCAACAAGTATCAATGCCATTATTCATACCTCCAAAAATATCAGTAGTTAAAGAATCACCGATAAAAAGTAATTTCTTTTTATCTTTTTGCTTAATCTTTTCAAACAAAACATCAAAAAATTTAGATGATGGTTTTGAAAAACCTATTTTTTCAGAGGATATCATTGTAGAGATAAACTGTTTAATATTAGCTCTTTCTATTTTGTTAAAAGCAACATCTTCTGGACCATTAGTTGCAATAACAATATCATATTTTGAATATAATTTTTCTAAAAGAGAATAAGCTCCATCGATTAAAACAATATTAACACCTAAATTATTAGTATAAATGTCATTTAAGGAAAATGCCATGGAATCACTAATATCTAGATTGTTAAAAAACAATTGAAATCTTCTCGAGCGAAGATAATAATTTTGTTCACTAATACTATGAAAATTTTTTGGCAACTCCATTTTTCCACATTCCCACATGCTCCAATAAGTATTATCAAATTCTAACCATTTAAGAAATAAATGATGATCATATTTTATTCCTAAATTGCTAATCATAACAAAAAAAGCATATGAAATAGACTGATAATTATCAATTAAAGTATCATCTAAATCAAAAATAAGTGTATCATAATTCATATACTACCTCCATTTTTCTTTCTTTTAGAAATATCATTCATCATTAACACATCAGGTATAATGTCTTACAGTTAATCACTTTACGTTTAACAAATTCCTTAAAATTTATTAAAAACTTACTATACTCTCTATAATCTACTAGGCTATAATTATAGATTATTTTAAATTTTTTATACTTTTTAAATCTATAAGTAAACTCCTTTCGAAATAGTATATCAAAAAATAAAAAATATAGAAATATTTATAAAAGAAATAAGATATGATATAGTAAATATAATTAATAGAAAAAACATTTGCAGATGACTGAGTACAAAATTAATATACTATAGAAGAGAAAAATAATATATTAAAGGAGAATAATTTGTATGAATAATAATCCAATAAATCCTAATGAAAAAGAAGTAAAAAATGAACAAACAATAGAAATCAATAATAGTAAGAAAAACAATCAAATGAAGTGTCCAAGTTGTGGAGCGAGTGAATTAGTCCCTAATCCCAAAACCGGAAAATTAAGATGTAATTATTGCTATACAGAGTTTGATGGAAAAGAACTTGAAGGAGTAGAAAAAAATTTAAAAAAATTAAAGGGAAAAAGAAAAGGAACAGGCACTAAAAATATAAAAGAAGGAGCAAATGATGTTGTAACACTAAAATGTGGAAGTTGTGGAGCAGAAGTTGTAATTGATACTCAAAATGCTCCTCATGCAAGGTGTCATTGGTGTAGAAGCATTTTATCGATAAATTCTCAAATAGAAAATGGAGCAATTCCAGACGTAATTTTACCATTTCAAACTCCAAAAGAAGTAGCCCAGCAAAAAATAAATGATTTTGTTGGAAAAAGAAATTTTTTTGCCAACCCTACATTTAAAAAAGAATTTACAACAGAAAATATTATGGGAGTATATTTTCCATATGTCCTAGTAGATGGAAACTGTCATGCAAAATTAAGCGGAAAAGGAGAACATTTAGTAAGGAGTTATACAACTGGATCAGGAGATAATAAAAAGACTTATTACGATGCAGATTTATATAAAGTAGAAAGGGATTTTGATATTACAATAGATGATTTAACTATAGAAACAAATTCAAATAGATTAGATAAAACTAGTAATACACAAACAAATAATATTATTAATAGTATCATGCCATTTGATACAGAGAACTGTATAGAATATCAATCAAATTATTTAATTGGTTACTCATCAGAAAGACGTGATGTAAATATAGATGACTTAGAAGCAAAAGTAAATGCAGAACTAAAAGATATCGCAAAATATGCAGCTAAGGAAGATGCAAAATTTTATGATAGAGGAATCAAATGGGAGAGTGAAGACTTTAAAATTATTGGTTCTCAGTGGTTAGCAGCTTATCTACCAGTATGGTTATATTCCTATCAAGAAGTAAAAGGAAACAAAAAAGTTTTACATTATGTTGCGGTAAATGCCAGAACTAATGAAACAATGGGAAGTGTACCAATCAATACACCACTATTATTATTAATAAGTACGATAATTGAAATAATATGTGGTACATTAGGCTTATTTCTATTTTTAACCACAGCATCAGATGATAATGATAAAAGCATAGGCTTTTTATTGCTTTTTGCAGCAGGTTTTATTTTTTATGGATACATTTATTCTAGATATAGAAATAAAAGTGCAAGACATGTCTATGAAAAAGAAACAAAAAAAGAAGTAACGAATATGAAAAGAGTAGATGAATTACTAGAACATAAAAAAGGATTAAGAAATTCCATGATGGAAGGAAGAAACGAAAACGAACTAATCGGAGAAAAAACCGAAGTAGTTCGACAAAAAAAAGAAAAAAACATCCTCAAATAAATTTTAATAGAGAATAACCATATAAAAAACTTTTATAGCAAAATTTTCTCCAGTAAAATCAATAGTTCAGAAAATAGGTCTATTGATTTTATTTTTTTAAATTATAGAATAATTTTATAAGTTGATAGGAGGATTATTATGATAATAGACAATAAAGAAATAAGAATAAATAGGGATAATGCATTTGTATCAGAAGTAGATATAGCGTACTGCAATCTACTAGAAGAAATTTTAAGTGAAGGAAAAATAAAAAAAAATAGAACAGGGATTGACGCGATTTCTATACCAGGAGGATGGAGTTATAAATTTGATGTAGGAAAATTTTTCCCAATACTAGAATCAAAATATGTACTGGCAAGAATGCTAGCTCCAGAAATACAATGGATTCATCAAGTTCAATCTAATGAAGTAAAATGGTTACAAGATAGAGGAAATCATACCTGGGATTTGTGGGTAGTTGATGATGATGGGATTTATAGAGTGTATGAACAAGGAGAGAACGCTATATATGATCCAGAAAAAGAAGTACCATTAAAAGAAAAAGTAAAAGACCCAATTAAAGGAGAAATTAAACTAATTCCAATGCTAGATGTATTTGGAAAACAAATAATGGTAAAATCAAAGGACTTGATGGAAGGAAAAGATAATCCCCGTACTATAAAGGAAGCCATTTGGTTTGGAAAAGAATATGCTGGAACAATTGGAATTGCCTATGGAGCAATTAATAGAATTACTTTAGCCCCACAAAGAGTTGAGTATTTATTAAAACATAATCCAACAGATAGAAGAATGATTATAAGTTTATTGCAAGATGAATATCTTACAAAAGCAGTATTACCTAGTTGTGTTTGGGCAAGTGAATACATGGTTTTAGATAACACATTGTATTCAACTGTTATTCAAGGAAGTGCTGATGTACCATTAGGATTACCTTTTGATCTTGCTCAATACGCTTTATTATTATCTATGTTTGCGAAAACATCTGGATTAGAAGTAGGAACCATGAGCTGGAGTATTATGGATGCTCACATTTATGTAAACCAGTTAGAAGGCGTCAAAAAACAATTAAATCGTTATCATTATATGCAAGAATATTCTAGACTTATTCAAAATCAAAGCAATAACTATGTTGATTTAGAAGCTATTTATAGGAGACTACATAGTAATTATAATCAAATCCATGAATTTGCAAAAAACAATACAGATATTGATTTAGATAATCTAAAAGTATCGAAAAGAATAAATGAGTTGAAGAAAGTTGATTTCTCTTTAGCAAAAGATTATGAAGCAGCATATGAAAGAAAAATATCTTTCGAGCATATGGTAACAAGAGAAAACCCAGAATTAGAATTAGCTGACCATGACAGTATTTTTGATTATTCAACAGAATATGTAGATGAAAATAATCCATACCTAAAAGAAAATCCAATAGGAAATAAGGAGTTAGTACTAAAAAAATATAACCCAACTCCATTTATAAGTATTCCAATTGCCCAGTAAATCCAATGAAAAAACTACAATAACTGGTTATTTTGACAATTATTTATACAAGTGTTATAATCTATTCATTCAAAAAACCATTGCGAGGAAGAGTAAAAAAATATAAAGCATTTTAGAGAACTCTGTTTGGTGAAAATGAGGATGCAAGTATTTTTTGAATATGGACCTTAAGGTGAATGACTGAATCTTTATAGTAGGTCATTACGGAATGCCCGTTATAGCAGATACCTATAACTATGCTAAAGACATAAGTAGGTTAGTGAGTTTGATACAGCAATGTATTAATAAATAAGAGTGGTAACGTGAATCTATTCACCTCTTAGGAACAATTATGTTTCTAAGAGTTTTTTATTTATAAGGAAAGAAGGTAAAGATATATGCCAATAATAATTTCAAATGATCAACCTGTTAAAAGTAAATTAGAAAAAGAAAATATTTTTGTAATGTCAGAAAAAAGAGCTATTAACCAAGATATTAGGCCCCTTAGAATTTTAATTTATAATTTAATGCCCGAAAAGCAAGAGTGTGAATTGGATTTATATAGATTATTATCAAATACACCTCTTCAACTAGAAATAACATTATTAAAATCAAAAACACATAGCTTTAAAAATGAGTCGGCTGAGTATTTAAATAAATATTATTGCTTATTTGATGATATTATTAATGAACGATTTGATGGCTTAATAATAACTGGAGCTCCTGTTGAACAATTAGAGTTTGAAAACGTTGATTACTATGATGAATTTTGTAAAATACAAGAGTGGAGTAAGACTCATATTACTTCAGTTCTAAACATATGCTGGGCTTCACAAGCTGCTTTATATTATAATTATGGAATTAATAAGGAAAAGTTAGCTGAAAAGTGCTTTGGAATTTATAAGCATAACATAGTACATAAAAAAGAACCATTATTTAGAGGCTTTGACGACACTTTTTTTGCACCTCATTCAAGGCATACAAAGATAAATGAAACTCAGTTAAAAAAGAGTGATGATTTAGATGTACTTGCATATTCAAAAGAAGCAGGTCCAACTATTATTTCCTCAAAAGATAGAAGACAATTTTTTATTACATGCCACTTAGAATATGAGAGAATGAGATTAGATATAGAATTTAAAAGAGATTTAAATAAGAATTTAAAAATAAAAATTCCTTTAAACTATTATCCTAATGATAATATTAATAATATTCCAATACTAAGTTGGAGAATGGCAAGTCAACTATTTTTTTCTAATTGGATTAATTATTATGTTTATCAAGAGTCTCCTTACATTGTTGAAAATATTGGAAAAAATATATAATCTAGAAAAACGTCATATTGTAAAACTTGACAAATAATAAAAAAATATAAATTATATTTGTCAATAAGGGGGAATTTTAAAAAGTTCATATATAGGATCTGGAGATAATATTATTTCAGTAAAACCAGAAAATAGAACCAAGAACTTACTTTTATCAATAGATGATAAAATAACGAATTTAGATCAAAATACTTATATTGAAACAACAATAGGAAGACATATTAAATGTCTTTGTACCAATAATTACTCTCATACAAGAAGAATACATGAAAAATATACCAGATAAAAAAAGAAAAATATATTAAAATATTATAATTTATGATATTATATTTTATAAGAAATAGATAATAGGAGAGATTAATATGGAACAAAAACTAGGAACTTTTATCAATAAAAATGGTGGTACATTTACAATGCCAATTGTAGAAAAAGAAGATGTAAGTGTATTAGAAGGAGGCTACTTGATTACCAAAGATGGACAATTTATTCCAGTAAAAGATGGCCAAGATCATGATAAAGTATTTAATGAATATCTTAATAAATATGAATGTAGAGAAACACCAGTACATTATGATACTGCTAAAGCTTTCACTATATTAGTAAATTATGGGAATATTGTATATATGGGAAGAAAAATGGGAGATAACTTAAATACAATCGAAGGAGCATATATTGTATTAATGCCATATGAAGATTTAACAGAAGAACAAGAAGAAGCAATCGATATATTGAAAAAATCAAATGTTGGTAAAGTATTTAAAGGGGAAATAGTACCTCTAACTTTTATACATTTAGATAGTACCATGTATGAATTTAAAGAAAAGGAAGGAAAGTCTTTACACTAATTATAAATATCTATATTATTAGTATTTTTAAGGAGTTAAAATGAAAAATAATAAGATAAGTATAATAATAAAAAGTATAGCTATTATATCATCCATATATGGAATAATAAAAACTTATCAAGGGCCAATGAGTTTTACTTATTTTACAATTTTATCTAATATTTTTGTAAGTATAATACTTTTTATTTTTTTAATAAAAGATTTATATATACATAAAAAGGATAATAAGTACATAAATTATTTATATATTACAAAGTTTATAGCAACAATCTCAATCACATTAACATTTTTTGTATTTTTAACAATACTTGCTCCTGCTCTTGAGAGTGGAATCCTTCATGCATATTTAGATAATGGAGCAGGAAGTCTATGTGTTCACTTTATAACACCAATTCTTGCAATAATAGACTTTTTATTTTTTAGTAAGGATTATAAATCAGAAAAAATACATTCTCTATATGCAACCATTCCACCACTTTTATATGTTTTATTTATCGTAGTAGGGAGCTCACTAGGTCTAAGATGGGGAACAATGTATGCTCCATATAACTTTTTAAATTATCATGCAAAAACAGGTTGGTTTGGTTTTGACCTAAGCCTATTTGGATGGGAAACATTAGGAATAGGAGTATTTTATATGTTAGTGTTTTTATCAGTACTATTTATTCTAATAGGACTATTATTTTTATATTTAAAAGATAACATTGGAAAGGAGAAATATGAAAGTACAAGTAAGATATTATTCTAGAAGTGGAAATACCAAACTTTTAGCAGAAGCTGTCGCGAAAGGGGTAGGGACAAAAGCAATATCAATAGATGATAAAGATTCAGCTATAAAAGATAAAACAGATATATTATTTATTGGAGGAGCATTATATGCATATGGACTGGATAATAAATTAAAAAAGTATATAGCTAATCTAGATTCTAAAAAAATAAATCAAGTAGTAGTATTTTCAACCTCATGGATTTCTAAACATTCTATAGACTTACTAAAAAAATATTGTAGAGAAAAAGGAATAAGTGTAAAAGAAGAATATATATACTATAAAAATAAACCAAAAGAAAGTGAATTAAAAGAAGCCGAAGAATTAGCAAAAAAGTTATTAAAAGAAAGGTAAGATTTCAATAAACTGAAATCTTTTTCATTGAAATGAATTATTAATTATAGTATAGTACTCAAAAAAAAGAGACAATATGGAACACATAAAAGAAAATAAATGGTATGCTGGAGATTTTACTCTAGATTGTGCACTAGGTAACAATGAAAAATTTATAGAAAATAAAATCAGTATTCCATTTTTTATTAAAAATGAAGACAAGTGCAAAGTAAAAAGAAAAATATAAATGGGTAATGCCGTTTTTTCGTTTATATGATAAAATATAAGTATAGAGAGGTTAGAAAATGAAAAAATATACCGTTTATATTATTATAGTAGTTGTTGTATTATTTATAACTACAGGATGCAATCTTAAAACAAATAGTATTAATAAACCTAGTAAAAATAAAATAATAGATAAAGTGGATGAGGAGATAGACTCTATGAAAGTAATAATAGATAGTAAAGAATATAAGATGAATCTAGAAGATAACGAAACCGTAAAAGCATTTATAAAATTGCTTCCAAAAACATGGAAAATGAATGAATTAAATGGAAACGAAAAATATGTATATTTATCCTCTACCTTACCAGTAAATTCTAAGAAACCTGTAAAGATTAATAAAGGGGATGTAATGATTTATACAGATGATTGCTTAGTAATATTTTATAAATCATTTGAAACAAATTATTCCTATACAAAAATAGGATATATAGAAAATTTACCAGACTTAGGAAATTCTGATATAGAAGTAGAATTTATAAAAAATTAATAACTAATTATTGTTTATATGAATTATTTTTGATAAAATCAAACTAAAGATGAGTGATTAAAATGAATTGTAATGATGGAATAATTGGAAGTTTTATTTATATTTTTAAAAATATTTTAAATATCATCTGGATTGCTGGTCCAATACTTTCTATTTTGAGTTTAACTATTAACATAACTATTCTCGCAAAAGATCCAGATGAAAAAAAGACCATTAAAAAAATAAAAAATAGTGTAATTGCTTTAGTAATATTATTTTTTATACCACTTTTTGTTAATGTTGTTATAAACTTGGTAGATAACGATTTTAGTGATTGTTGGAATAGTGTTGAAAAAAAGGCAAATCTAAATCCTACTTATATGGATCCAACTGGAGATAATAAAAAGCAAAGTATAATTAACAATCCTAATTCTTATGAGAAAGGACAGAAGTCTAATACTACTACGAATAATAACAATAACAGTGATAATAGTAATGATAATAATGATACAAATATAACATCTTGTGGGGAATTAGAGTATTGTAATAAATATTTAACAAGCCTTTATAACAATTCTCAAAAATTAAATGATGCAATTATTAATAATCATGCCTCTGTTGTATATTCAAACAATAATGATCCTAAGTCTTGGGAAGAAGCAATTAATATTGCTAAGGCTGGAAAAACTGTAAAGATAAGCTGTAATAGACCAAGTCATTGGAGCATGAGAGATATAACTGGAAGGTATAGAGATTTCTGGTCATTAAGAGAAGGTGGATTTAATAACTATAAAGCAGAGTTAACACAGTACACAAAACAATTAAAATTTGATGGCTCAAAAAGTGTAAAAAAAGGTATTCAAGATGGAACAATACAGCCAGGTGATATTATAGGTACAACAGGACACACCTTTACAATATATACAGTTGATAGAAAAACAGGCTCTGCTGTAGTCTTTGATGGTGGACATAGATTTACCAGTAGATGTCAAAAAGAAAGAAAATGTAGACCAATGCTTACATATTCAGCAAGTACAAATTCTGGAATGAAATTATATCAATTAATAAGGTGGATTAAGTAATGAAGAAAAAAATAATAGGAATTATAATTATTATTTTAATTATAGGAATAATATATCTATTTTATAATAATTCAAAAGAAAAATACTCTTGTATAGATTATGAAACAAATACTACATATACATTTAAAACAGAACAAGAAATGCATTCAGTATGTGATAAGTTTAATGGAATAGAAGAAGATAAGCTAATACAAAGTTATCCTATTTATAATGATTTAATAAATGCAAATGAAAAGGAATTTACATTTGAACCATACATAGATAGTTATAATAACTTAGCAATTATCACTATAATAACAGATTGTGAAAGTCCAGAAATAGCTAAAATAAAATCAGAAGAATGGTTTAGTAAACATTCTTATAATATAAATGATTATACAATTGACTATGAATATCCTTGTATAGAATCATAGAGAAGGAAGAATAATATGGAAAATAATAAATATTGTACAAAATGTGGTACAAAAATAGAAGAAGGATCAATGTATTGCTATAATTGTGGAAGTTCATTAAAAGAAAATACACAACAAAACACTCCCCAAGATAATAATCAAATTACAAATAATGATAAAGAAGGAGACAAACTAGGTTTAATATCATTAGTATTATATTTTGCTGGGTCTGGTATTTTATCAGTTTTAGTATCTATGTTCCCACCAGAGACACGTAACTATTTTTCCTCATTAATAGGAATATGTCCACTAGCCAGTATTATAGTTATGATAATTGGTAGAATAAAATATCCTAAAAATAAACTTTTAAAAATTGCTATGTGGACAATTATAATATGTACACTATTAGGAATAATAGCTTTTATCGTAATAATAGTATTATTATATCTAGCATGTTCAAGTATGATTCCTGAAGGAGGATGCTAATGAATATAGAAAAAAGACTAAGTTTTTTTCTCTATGCTATATTTATATTATTATCTATTATTATAGGAATGATTTACATATATAAAAATATAAAAAAAGAAACCAATAATAAACAAATAATCTATTTCTTTCTAATGTATTTATCATTCGCAATCATATGTGGAAAAATGTATACTGTTTTGGCTTATGGAAAAGATAATATTTTAACTGCCGGTTTATCATCATATGGGGGATTATTTGGAGTAGTATTAGCAGCAATCGTATTTGAAAAAATAGTACCAACTTCAAATAGTATAATAAAATACACCATATTATCACTACCATTAGTATATGGAATATCAAAAATAGGCTGCTCAATAGTAGGATGCTGTGGAGGAATCCCATATACAGGAATATTAAAAATAAAATATATTTATGGATTAAATATTTGGCAATTTCCAATACAAATAATAGAATCAGTTATATCTTTAATAATATTTTTTATTTGTGAGAAAAACAAAGATAATAAGAATATAAACTATATTGTCTTAATATTAGTTTCAATAACAAAGTTTATTTTAGATTTTTTTAGATATGATCATATAAATATCTTAATTACCAAAAATCAAATATTTAGTATGATAATATTTTTAGTTACAATATCTTTATATTTATTAAAGAAAATAAAAAAAATAGAAATAATATAAGATGTTTATTTATTAATTATTTCTATTAATTTTTTTGTACTGAAATTTGCTTCATGTCTTTTAGAAATAGCATAACCTAAAGATCTTTTAGGTATTTTTTCTTTTATTGGGATTTTAAATAAAGTTTGATTATTAAGTTCATCTTTTATATAGTCTTTAGTAACATATCCTATACCAAGTCCCAGTTTTGTAAATTCAACAACAAGACTATAACTAGCAATCTCAATATTTGGAGTAAGAATGATATTATGATTTAAACAAAAATCATCTAAAAATGACCGTGTATTAGAACCTTTAGATTGTACAATTAAAGGATAGTTATTAATATCTTTTAAAGAAAGTTCTTTATCTAATAAAAAAGTATATTTTTTTCTGACAACAAAACAATCTTGTACTTCCTGACAAGCTTCTACACAAATATCATTAGGAATATTTTTCCCATCAATATTTAAAAATACAATATCAATACTACCATTTCTTAATTGGTTAAATAATATTGTAGATGTATTAGTAGAGATTTCAATATTGATTTTAGGATATTTTTTAATAAAAGAATTTAAAAAAGGAAGAAGATATTCTTTAACTAGGGTAGTAGTTGCTCCTATTTTAATACAACCTGATTCTAAATGAATAAGATCACTAAATTTATTTTCCGCACTAGAAATGCATTCCATTGCCTGTTTTATGTAATTGTAAAACTCTTTTCCTTCTTCTGTTAGAAGAACTCCTCTAGGATTTCTTACAAAGAGTTTTCCTCCTAATTGTTCCTCAAGTTTTTTTATAGATTTACTAATTGCTGGTTGAGAAATACATAACTCATTTGAAGCTTTCGTAATATTTCCATGATTTGCTACTGCATAAAAGATTCGATATAATTCAAAATTAATATTCAAAGAAATAACCCCCAGTCATAATAGACATAATAAATATGTATTTTAATTATATCAGAAAAAAAGATATACTTCAATCAAGGAGGGAAAACTATGATAATTGGAATTGCAGGAAAATCTGGTAGTGGGAAAACAACTTTAGCAAGACAAATTCAAGAAGAAAAAAGAGGAGTACATATAGATGTTGATAAAATAGCACATAAAGTTCTTTTAAAGGATGAAGTGAAAGAAGAACTAGTAAAAATATATGGAAAGAAAATATTACAAATGAATGAAGTAGAAAGAAAATATTTAAGAGAAATAATATTTCAATCAAGAAATGAAATGAAAAAATTATCTAATATAATATGGAAATATATGGAAATAGAAATAGATAATATTATAAATAATAATAAAGATAAGATAATAATTATAGATTGGATATTATTACCAAAAACAAAATATTTTAATAATTGTGATATCAAAATATTAATAGATATTCCATATAGTATTAGAAAAGACAGAGTATTAAAAAGAGATCAAATAGAGGAAGATATTTTTATATTAAGAGAAAAAGCAAGTATAAGTTATCAAAATAATGAATTTGACCTTATTTTAAATGATTTCTCTAAAGAAAATACAATAAGGTTGGTGAAACAATTATGAAAAGAGTCCTATACCCAGGAAGTTTTGATCCAATAACAAAAGGACATATGAATATAATTGAGGAAGCAAGTTATTTATTTGATGAAGTAATAGTTGGAATACTAGAAAACTCCATGAAGAAGAATAAAATGTTCACATTAGAAGAAAGATTAGAAATGATAGATGAGCTATATAAAAATAGTAATAATATAATTGTAATATCTAGTACTCAATCAGCAGTAGATGTAGCATTAGAATATGAATGTCAAGCAATTGTACGTGGTATTAGAAATATTTGTGATTATGACTATGAAATAACGTTACAAGATATTAATAGAGAATTATCCAATGATAAGATAAAAACAGTTTGTTTATTTGCAAAAAAAGAATATCAGCATATATCTTCTACATTAGTAAAAGAACTACTAAGATTAGAAAAAGATCCATCTAATTATATTGATCCATTAATAAAAGAAAAAATATTTTTAAAAAGGAGGAAAAACAATGAGTAAAATAATAATAACCCCTCTAGGAACAATATCTCCATATCCTAAAGGTAACAGAAATTGTCCTGGTTTTCTAGTAGAATATAATAATAAAAAAATACTACTAGATTGTGGTAATGGAATTACTAGATTATTAGACTTAAAAAAAGATTTAAATAATTTAATAATAATTATTACTCATCTTCATAAAGATCATTTTGGAGATATTGGATCAATCCAGTATGCATCTTATACTTATCATAATCTAGGATTATTAGATAATAAAGTAAAAATATATCTACCAAAAAAAGATTATTTACATAATAAAAAATCAATAATAAAAACAAAAGAGTCTTATTCTGAATACTATGATATAGTAAATAACTCCATACTATTAATAGATGATTTAAAAATAACTTTTCATAATAATTATTCTCATTCCATAGAAACATATATGATAAAACTAGAAAATAATAATTCTAAAGTAGTATACACATCAGATATAGGAATAATAAATCTAGAAGATAGAATTAATTTCTGTAATAATTCCGATTTATTAATATGTGAAAGTTCATATTTACAAAAACATATAACGAATAATAAAAGTCATTTAACAGCAAAAGATGCCGCTATTTTAGCAAACCTTTCTAATTCAAAAGAACTATTATTAACTCATTTTTGGCCAGAAGAAGATGTGTTTTTATATAAAAAAGAAGCTAAAGAATATTTTGATTATACATCTTTAGCAGAAGAATGCAAAAAACTAGTATTAAAATAATTATTGTAAGTAAGAATTAATCAAATAATACATTTCAAAGAAGATTAATAATAGGAGATAGAGTCACTTACTTTTTAAAAGAAGGAATAAAATATATTGAACCAAATTTGCCAATTTTAATAACAGATTCAATATCAAAAGAAAAACCTATATCTTACACAAAGAATTATTTAAAAAGAGATGGTAAGGCATAATTAATATCATATAATAGGTATAAAAAAACAAAAAGTAAATTATTATGAAAACCAAAGTAAAAGGAATGATTTGAAAAACCTATAAATGGAAGAAGAAAATTAAGACAAATGCTAAGTATTGTATAAAAGATTTTATGAGGTATAAAGACTAATAATATAAAAAACATTGTTGTAAGAACAACTATTTGACATAATTAATATGGCACATTTGATTGTTGAGTGTCGCAATCTAGTCTCAATAGAGAAAGGGTTGATAAAAACCTTTATTATAAAAGTTATAAAGCTCATTGCTAAGCTAGTTTAATAGAGGTAACATTTACTTGCGAAATTGAATGTTTCTCTTTAATTATTTATCGCAAAAAAGATTGAAAAAGAATAGTAAAAGATATAAAATAAAGAAAATAGGATGTGATCACATGAGTAAAATTAGTAATAAAATAATATGGATATTTTTATTAATACTATCTATTTCAACAGTAAATGTATATGCAAAAGATAATTGTGATAAGAACGCAATTAAAATAAAATCTATTACATCGGACAATATAGAAGGAGTAGTAGAGTTATCTAAACCAAGTTACGAAGATAATTTTATTAATTTAGACATACAAATGAAAGAGGTAGGAGATAACATCATATATGAAGCTGTTATAAAGAATACATCAGATGAAGACTATTATTTGAATGATAATAGTATTCAATTAAATAGTAGTTATTTTGATTGTGAAATAATATCAGATGATAAGTTAACGATTATTAAACCCAATCAAGAAAGAAAAGTAAAAATTAAAATATCCTATAAAAAAGAAGTAGAAGAGGATAAATTTAAAGATAATAAGTATGAAGATAATCAAGCAATAATCCTAAAGTTTGAAGATAAAAGTCAAGATTTATTATCTAATCCTCTAACAAAAAATAATTTAATAAGAATTGTAATAACATTATTTCTTATAACAGGAATAACTATTTATACAATAAAAAACAAAAAAACAAAGTACATAGTCCTAATAGGAATTACTCTTATTCCACTGAGTATTAATGCCTTATGTAAAGTAGAATTAAATATCAATACCCATATCGTAATTAATAAGGGAAATCCATGTACATATGATGGAGAATTAACACCAGGAGTAGAATTTACAAAAGGTAATTTTACATATCATTATATGCAAGAATTTTATTATACATATACTCAACCTTATTTACCAGTACATGCACCAAATCCTGATTATATAATTAATCCAGTAGGATCTCCATATGTTGAAGTAAAAAAATGGACAACAATATCAGATGATGGTTGGGGAGTAAGATATACTCCAGGAGTAGAGAATACAACTGAAAACAATAGAATGTGCACTGAAATAAATAATAAACCAATTGTATCACTTTCCTATATGTTTGCAGGTATTCAAGCAGATGAAAACCTAAAAATAGATCTAATGGATACAAGTAGAGTAAAAGATATGAAAGGAACTTTTTCATATACAAATATAACGCCTTCTAATTTAAGTAATTTTTCAACAATAAACACAGAAAATATGAGTTCAATGTTTCATAGCAATTCAGCAACATCTCTAGACTTAAGTAGTTTTGATACAAGTAATGTAACAAATATGAGTCATATGTTTTATACTAGTAAAGCAACAACCTTAGACTTAAGCAGTTTTGATACAAGTAACGTAACAGATATGAGTTATATGTTTTCTGGAAGCCAAGTAACAAGTCTAGACTTAAGTAGTTTTGATACAGGTAATGTTACTAATATGAAGAGTATGTTTTATAATAGTAAAGCAACAACTTTAGACTTAAGCAGTTTTGATACAAGTAAAGTAACAGATATGAGTTATATGTTTTCAGGAAGCCAAGTAACAAGTCTAGACTTAAGTAGTTTTGATACAGGTAATGTAACAGATATGACTGGTATGTTTTCTAGAAGCCAAGTAACAAGTCTAGACTTAAGTAGTTTTGATACAGGTAATGTTACTAATATGAAGAGTATGTTTGATAATATTAAAGCAACAAGCTTAGACTTAAGTAGTTTTAATACAAGTAATGTAACAGATATGAGTTATATGTTTTATTACTGTTCTGCCACAAGCTTAGATTTAAGTAGTTTTGATACAAGTAATGTAACAAATATGAGTAATATGTTTGATAATAGTAAAGCAACAACCTTAGACTTAAGTAGTTTTGATACAAATAACGTAACAGATATGAGTTATATGTTTTCTGGAAGCCAAGTAACAAGTCTAGACTTAAGTAGTTTTGATACAGGTAATGTTACTAATATGAAGAGTATGTTTGATAATAGTAAAGCAACAAACTTAGACTTAAGTAGTTTTGATACAAGTAATGTAACAAATATGAGTCATATGTTTTATAATAGTAAAGCAACCACTGGATATGCAAGAACACAAGCGGATGC